>JARDZI010000255.1 GCA_029240935.1 Clostridiales bacterium | reverse complement strand
AACATTGTACAGCTTCTAAAAGAACTTATATCTATTGAAAGTGTAACCTCTAAGGAAGGCAGAGCTGTTGAGTTCCTAGCTAATAAAATGAAAAATTTCGGGTATGATGAAGTTAGAATCGACAGAGCAGGAAACCTATTAGGGAGAGTAGGCTCAGGCAAAACAGTTATTCTGTATGATGCTCATATAGATACTGTTGAGCTAGGTAATGATAAGGAATGGGGATTCAATCCTATAGATCCACAGATTAGAGATGGTTATATTCATGGTCGTGGTGTAGTAGATGATAAAGGCTGTTTAACTGGCATTATATATGCTGGTAAAGCAATAAAAGAATTAGGTCTCAAAAATGATTTTACATTATGGGTTTCAGCCTCAATTTCTGAGGAAGGTGCAACAGGTTATGGAGTTGAGGCAATGCTAAAGGAGTCACCTGATATAAAACCTGACTATGTCTTAGTTGCAGAATCTAGTGAAAGCAGGTTAATAAGAGGTCATAAGGGAAAGGCTTTATTGAGAATTAAAGTGCCAGGAAAATGTGCACACGCAAGTGCAGCATGGAGAGGAGAAAATGCATTAATAAAGGCACTTCCAATTATAGATGGAATTGATAAACTTGATAATCTTAAGGAGGATAATTTTTTAGGTAAAGGTACAATAGAAGTTACTAATGTAGAATGCAAAACCCCCTCATTAAATACAATACCAGGAGAAGTTACAATTATCTGCGATAGTAGAATTTCTTGTGGGGAATCCATTGATGACTTATTAAATGCATTAGAACCTCTCATAAAAAATGTTACAGGAGCTAAAGCAGAAATCCCAACAGAAAAGCTAAGTACTTATACCGGTTATGAAGTAAACCGTGTAGATTATTATCCATCTTGGGTAATACCTGAAGAACATAAAATTGTTGTGTCAGGTATTGAGGCATATAAAGTTGCTTTAGATAGGACACCTGTTGTTGGAAAATGGGATTTTTGCACAAATGCAACCTATTTATGTGGTAAATTGGGCATACCAAGCTTAGGTTTTGGACCAGGGGATGGTACCTTGTGTCATTCAAATGAGGAGAAGCTATCAATTGAAGAATTATTAGATGCAATTAAATTTTATACAGTATTCCCATTTATACTAAGTAAATAGAACTTAATTAATGAGAATAAAATATAGTGCAAAGGAGAAGAAATATGCGTGGTAAGATATATTTGCCTGAAAAGACACATGAGGGTATAAAAAGTTTAACCTTTTCATTTTTTTCAATATGTTTAGCTTTTTTAATAGGAGCAATAATAATAAAATTACTGGGGCTTAGCCCATCAAAAGCATATTTATCTATGATACTGGGTTCCTTTGGTAATGCAAACGCAATAGCAGAAACACTAGTTAAAACAACCCCACTTATATTTACAGGACTCAGTTATGCCATAGCTAAACGTTGTGGATTAGTTAACCTAGGAGCAGAAGGTCAGTTATATATGGGAGGCTTCTTAGCATCTTTTGTTGGTATTTATTTAAACGGATTACCAATATATATTCACCTTCCATTGGCTATATTAGCAGGCTTTATTGGCGGAGGTCTTTGGGGATTGGTGGCAGGCTGGCTTAAGATTCGTTTTGGTGCTAATGAGATGATTACAACCATTATGTTAAATTATATAGCCCAATACTGGGTTAGCTATTTAGTTTCAGGTCCTATGATGGATCCAACTGGCAAAATGCCTCAATCATCCCCTATTCCTACTTCAGCCATACTACCGAGAATATTAGGCGGTACAAGGTTACATTTAGGTATAGTTATAGCTTTACTAGCAGTTTTAATATTTTACTACTTTTTATGGAAAACAACTGTTGGCTATGAAACACGTGTTGTAGGAATAAATGCTGAAGCTGCTAGATATGCAGGAATAAAACCTACTAAAAACGCATTACTAGCTATGTTCATTGCAGGAGGTTTTGCTGGACTTGCAGGTATGGGTGAAATATTAGGTGTGCAGATGAGAATGTACCAAAACTTTTCACCTGGATATGGATTTGACGGAATAGCAGTTGCATTACTTGGTCAAAATATGCCAATTGGTATTATTGTATCTGCAATACTCTTTGGAATGCTTAGAAGTGGAGCTAATATGATGCAGTTAACAGCTAAAGTTCCAAATGCAATAATATATATAATACAAGCTTTAGTAATTATATTTATCGTTGCAAAAAATATATTTAAAATCTTTAAAAGACGTAATGTAGCAAAATCCACAATTAAAGGAGTTGATGAAAAATGTTAGAGCAGATTACAGAATTTTTAGCTACAGATATTAGAACAGCCATGCCAATTTTAATTGCTGCATTGGGACTTGTTTATTCAGAAAGATCTGGAATTGTAAACATAGGTGCAGAAGGTGTAATGCTAATTGGTGCATTATCAGGAGTAGCTGGTTCATTTTATACTGGAAGTGCTTGGTTTGGTGCTTTACTTGCTTTAATGACTGGTGCTCTAATGGGATTCCTATTTTCTGTTTTAACTATAACTCTAAAATCAGATCAGGTTGTTGTTGGTGCTGCATTTAATATTTTCGGATTAGGTATAACAACAACACTTGCGAGAGTTGTTTTTGGTGTTAATACAGCACCACCTGTGATTGATGCATTTAACAATATACCAATACCAGTTTTATCAAAAATTCCAATACTTGGAGAGGTTTTATTTAATCAAAATGCTATAACCTATTTAATATATATTTTAATACCAGTATTACATTATATTTTATTTAAAACAGAAATTGGTTTAAAAATAAGGGCAGTAGGTGAACATCCTAAGGCATGTGATACTGTTGGAATAAATGTTTACAAGGTTCGATATGGAACAGTAATTTTTAGCTGTGCCCTTGCTGGTCTTGCAGGTTGTTATGTTTCACTAGGTTTATTAAGTTTCTTTACTGAAAACATGATTGCAGGAAGAGGTTACATTGCACTTGCAACAGTAATTTTTGGTAAATACTCACCTATTGGTGCGGTAGTTGCAGCATTAATTTTTGGTGCAGGATATGCCTTACAGTTTAAACTTCAGGCTGTTGGTTCAATAATACCTTATCAATTTTTATTGATGGTTCCTTATATATTAACTTTACTTGCTTTGGCAGGTTTTGTTGGTAAAACAAGGAGTCCTGAGGCAAGCAGTATACCATATGAAAAGGAATAATATACACAAATTATAATTTAATAAAGAATGAGGTGAATGTTTTGGTTGAGTTAAATGGAGGTAGAACAGATGTTCTTGCAAAGGCAACAGGTAAAGCCATTTATGCAAATGACATTTATAAAGACAATATGCTTTTCCTAAAGGTTGTTCGTTCTCCACATGCTCACGCCAAAATTATCCATATTGAGACGACTCAGGCTGAACAGTATCCTGGAGTAATTAAGGTAATTACTCCAGATAACATACCTGGTATAGCAGCTCAACCAATGGAAAAGCCAGTTCTGGCTAATACATTGGTTAGATACATGGGTGAAGGCGTGGCTTTGGTTGTAGCAGAATCTCAGGAGATTGCAGAGGAAGGTTCTAAATTAATAAAGGTTGAATATGAAGTTCTACCTGCTGTGTTTACACCTGAGGAAGCCTTGGATGAAAATGCACCACAAATCTATAATGAGGGAAACATTTTATGCAAATATCAAACAAACAAAGGTAATGTTGATATAGGTTTTAAAGAGGCGGATTACATTATTGAAAGAGAATATAATACTCAAAGAGTTCAACATGTTGCAATTGAACCTGAAGCAGCTGTAGCTATACCTGATTTTGATGGTTTAACAGTTTATGTTCCTACAAATGATCCTTTTAATGCAAGAAGAATTATTTCAGAAGCACTTGGAGTTAATGCAGTTGAAGTTAAGGTTATACTACCAACTGTTGGTGGGTCCTTTGGGGGTAAGAGCTATGATAGTTGGGTTTTAGGTGCTAGGGTAGCATTGGCTGCCAGTATAACAAGTAGAGTATGTAAATTAACCTATACAAGAGAAGAATCCATTATAGAAGGAACAAAAAGACACCCATATAACTTGAAATATAGGGTCGGCGTAAAAAGTAGTGGTCTACTAACTGCAATGGAAATTAGTATCCTTGGAGATGGAGGAGCTTATAAATCAAAATCCTTTGCTGTAGCTTCACGTTCTTGTATTGAAGCAACTGGTCCCTACCTTGTTCCAAATGTAAAAACAAATATAATATTAGCCTATACTAATAATGTTTATTCTGATGCACTAAGAGGATTTGGTTCTCCTCAGGTTGCATTTTCTTCAGAAGTAATAATGGATGAGATATCAAGAGAGTTAAAGCTTGATCCAATTGAATTTAGAAAACAAAACTCATTAAAGGAAAATTCCATATCAGGAGTAGGTCAAAAAATGAGTGATGTAAGCTTAGGAGAATGTCTTGATAAGGTAATGTCATCCTTTGATTGGGTAAATCGTAAGGCTAAGATAATGGATGATAGAAAAATTAGGGAGAGTAGAAAGGTCAGAGGATTGGGGATTGCCTTGCTTCATAGGGGAGAGGCATTTGGCGCTGCTGGTCAAGGATTTGATGCCTCAGCTGTTTCATTGTATGTTCAAAAGGATGGAAGTGCAATTATACTAACATCTATGAGTGAGGTGGGAAATGGGTGCCATAATCTACTTAGAAAAATAGTTTCAAGAACCCTTGGTTTAAATATTGGGAGAATAAAAGTTAGAGCTGTTGACACAAGCTGCGTACCAGATAGCGGTCCTACAGTTGCTACAAGGGGTACAGTAGTGATTGGTAATGCTGTAAAGACTGCTGCTATAGAAGTAAGAGAAAAGTTAATAAAGATTGCAGCTGATAAATTAGGTGTTTTAGAAGAGGATATCATTTTAAAGGATGAATGTGCCTATACAATTAAAGATAGTGATAAAAGAATATCTTATTTTGATTTAATAAAAGAAATATTTGCCCAGGGAGACCATACATACTCAAGAGGGTGGTATGTGGTAGATGGTCTAAAGTGGGATAAACAAATAGGACATGGTGAAGCCTACCTTTCTTATGCCTATGGTGCATGTGCTGCAGAGGTTGAAGTAGACTTGGATACAGGTCAAGTAACCGTAGAAAATATAAC
>JARDZI010000254.1 GCA_029240935.1 Clostridiales bacterium | reverse complement strand
GTATTTTAGAATTTCATTTTCTGGAACAGGAATTTCAAGTACTACAATACCATTACCAGATATCTTTGTTTGGAACAATCCCTCGTTTCCTAAAAGTGATGAAGAAAGATTCTTTTGCATTTCTACTCCAACCTCAATAGTATCTTCACATGCATAGAACAGTCCATCATCAACAATTATTTCTTCGTTTTCAAGTTGAATGAGGGCATAAAAACCAAAGCTAGGTTCAAGATAGATTTCACCAGAGCCTTTATAGGTTGGCTTAAATGCAGTTTCACCTGTGAGTTTACTTGTTAGCATTTTTTTACCTAGACCAAGTAATCCACCTGCCTTGGCTTCTATTTCAATATTTCCTCTTAGAAAGCTTAAAGCTCCTGATTCCAGCTTTACTGCACTATTATTTATATTTATTTTCACTTGTCTAAGTTTTATGTTTGCCTCCTTCATAAAATATAGCATGGTAGCATTTCCAATGTCCTTACTACCATTCAAGTGTAAATATTCAAGTATTTCAAAGCTGCTTTTACTTCCAGATAAACTTCCTATTGTTTTGAAATTGTTCTCAAATGTAATATTTGTTTTCATGTTTAAATCCCTCCTTTTAATAAGTAAAATATTCTACATATGTAATAAATATCCTTTATTATTAAAAGTTCTATTTTTCAATTTAACATTCATAGCTAGGAACAGTAAGTAGATGTCCCTTTTCTTTTGCCCAGGGTTAGAAACAATTAGTAGATGTCCCTCTTCACTCCCACAGGGGTGGAATGGGAAGTAACTGTCCCACAACCCTTCTAAGAAATGTAGTTTTTTGTTATAATAAGGTTATACATTTGATAAGGGATGTGAATACAATGGATGAAATGAATATATTGAATGATATTTTAAACAAGACAAAGGAAGAACTGGAAAAAATGATACCAGTAAATGTAATGCTTATTGGGAAGACTGGTGTTGGGAAAAGTACATTAATTAATAATATTTTTCGGGAAAAACTTGCGGAAACGGGAATAGGAAAGCCTGTTACAAAGCATTTAAGGAAAATATCAAAGGAAGGTGTACCTATAAATATTTATGATACTAAGGGTCTAGAGCTTAATGAGGAGATCCAACATGAAGTCAGAAGAGAAATAGATGATGAAATAAATAGAATAAATAACAGCATTAATGATAAGGATTTATTGCATGTAGTTTGGTATTGTATTAATGCACAATCTAACAGAATTGAGGAATATGAAATAAATTGGATTAAGGATCTAGCTGAAAAAATTCCAGTAATAGTTGTCCTAACTCAAAGTGTGTTTGATAATTCCAAGGAAATGGAGAAAAAAATAGATGATTTAAATCTTGACATTAGGGGGATACAGAGAATAATAGCAGAGCCCTTTACTATTGGGGATATTTCAATTGAGAGAAGCGGGCTGAGGTCCCTTATGGAAATTACATATCAGGTTTTACCTGAGGGTGTAAGACGTTCTTTTAATAACGCCCAGAAGGTTGATATCGAACACAAGGCTAAAGAAGCAAGAAAGTGGGCATTAGGATATATTACAACCACCTTTGGCATTGGGTTCACTCCTATTCCTTTCTCGGATGCTGCGGTTTTAGCTCCTATACAGGTTGGAATGATTGCACACATTACAACTATATTTGGAGTGAAGATTGAAAGGGCATTAATGACATCCATTGTATCATCAATTGGAGGAATAACAGGAGCTACCTTTCTTGGGCGAACACTGGTTTCAAACCTCCTTAAATTCATTCCTGGTGCAGGAACAGTTGTTGGAGGACTGATTAGCGGGTCAACTGCTTCTATTATAACCACAGGACTTGCATTTTCCTATATAGAGGTAATGAAGGCAGTGGCAAAAAATGAATATGAGGGTAGAAGAACTGATAATGAAGAAATTGCAAAGATGATGAAGAGTGAGTTAGAAAAACAGATTAAGAAAAAGTAATTTTAATTTTGCTCCTAAATAATATAATTTATAATGTAATAGAAGACTAGCATTATTTGCTTTGAGTATACATCTGTAACAAGTTGAAGCAGGTCAAACTGATACTTCAATGAAAAATCCTTTTCCATTATAAATAGGGTTTTGTAAGGTATAGAACATGTAAAATTAAGCAACCTATTAAAAGAATATAGTTTAATGGGGAGGGAACAAAATGTTAAGTATACCTAATTACGGTCCTGCAATGTTAAAGCATAATGAAATGATTATTGAAGCAAATTCATATTGCTATTTTAAAAATAGAGACACAGAGGAGCTTAACGTAGCAGACACAGCTACAGGTCCATATATTATAGCTTACACAGATCAGACACTGGCAGAGAAGGTTTATAACAATATATTTAGTAATGAATATGACATTCAAAGAATTGATAATGTTGATATGCTAGGCTTTTATGATAGTATAAAGCAAAAGGGGAATGGATGGGAAGAAATTTCTGGGATTGTTTTAAATCTCCCAGTTGATTTTATAACTGGAGAGGATAATTTAATTTATGAGGGAGAGTTGCCTCTGCATTTGTTTGCAGGTGAGGAGCTTACTGATAAAAGTTATTTGAGTTAATAATTAAATGACAGTGTATTGTTTCATTTATAATTTATAAAGAACATAAAATACTAAGACTCATCATTTATTAGGTTGAGTCTTGGTTTGTGTTTAATAGATAAAAATATAGTATAATAGATTATAAGGTAAAAAGGAGAGATTTCTATGATTAGTTTCACTTGACTTTAAATCATTAAATATTATCAATACAGATTATCAAGATCTCCCCCTTGTTTAAAAAAACTAATCTAATTATGAAACAGGAGGAGAGATTATGGGTGATTATAAAATCAAAATAAGATCAAATATATGGAAGATATATGCCTACTGGTTTTCCCACAGTTTAATATTTGCATATGTTATTGAAAGGCTGTACTGGGCAGGGAGAGGCATTACTGTACAACAGGTTGTATACACTGAAATAATTTATGCAGCTACTGTTATAATACTAGAGGTACCATCGGGAGCTTTGGCAGATAAATGGAGTAGAAAGAACATGATGGTAATAAATGCAGTACTTCATTTTGTTGAATTCTTAATGCTAATATATGCTAATAGGTTTTGGCACTTTGCTCTGATTGTATTTTTATCTGGAATTGGAAAGGCAATGTCAAGTGGTACAAGTAATGCAATCCTATATGATTCTCTAAAGCTTATTAATGAAGAGGACAAGTTTGAAAAGTTACTTGGCAGAGTGAACTTTTTTGATTACTCTTCAGGCTTGATTGCAGCACTTGTTGGAAGCTATGTAGCATATAGAGCTGGTTTAGTTTCAGTTTATTGGCTATCATTGATTAGTGTTGGAATGTCGATCGTAATTGCAATATCAATAAGGGAGCCTAAAATCATTACTCAAATAGATACTGAGGAAGTCCATTACCTTGGGATAATCAAGAATGCATACTCCTTTTTAAAGAATGAACCTACAATAAGATTTATTCTATTACTTGGAATAATTATTGGAGCAAGTATGGTTTATGTTGATGAATTCTGGCAAATATATATAAGTGAAATAAAAATCCCTGTGATTTATTTTGGAATAATTAGTGGAATCAGATCCTTGTCCTCTAGCATTTTTGGAGTTATTGCATATAGAATAAAAAAATGGTTTAGTTATAAAACCATATTTACAGTTACTCTCCTTATATATGTAGGAGCATTAGTACTCACTGGCTATGTGAAAAACATATTTGGTTTAATCCCACTTGCTGCTGCCTTTTCAGTTTTTGGAGTTATTGAGCCATTAGTTTCAGGATACCTCCATCATAGAACTGATTCCTCATGCAGAGCGACAGTGGAATCCTTTCAATCACTTGTGTATCGTGGTTTTTCAATAATACTAGGACTTGCATTTGGTTTTTTCTCAACGAATTACTCAATATTTCATGGCTTCAGGTTTTTGGGGTTTTTCTCCCTTGCATATTTTATATATTATTTTTTAAATAGAAGAAAATATATTATGGAATAAATGGTTACATAAAAAAATTCAAAGTTACAGTTGGGATAAAATTATTGACAATAACTAATAAAGTAATATAATTTTTTATTAGATACCTTTTAGAAATGGGGAATTAAATTGGCTCAAATAATTGATAATAAACTTAAATTATATGGATTTAACAACTTAACAAAATCTCTAAGCTTTAATATCTATGATATTTGCTATACGAAGACAAAAGAGGATAGAAAAAAATATATTGAATATATTGATGAGCAATACAACTCAGAAAGGCTTACTAATATTTTGACAAATGTTACAGAGATGATTGGAGCGAATGTTTTAAATATTGCGAAGCAGGATTATGATCCCCAGGGAGCTAGTGTAACCCTTTTAATTTCAGAGGAAGAGGTACCCCTATATGTTCTTGACCCATCCTGTAACAGAGGGATATTAACCACAATGCGTGAAAATATAGTTGGACACCTGGATAAAAGTCATGTTACAGTACATACCTATCCAGAAAGCCATCCTCAAAATAATATAAGCACTTTTAGGGTGGACATAGATGTATCCACATGCGGCACGGTTTCTCCCCTAAAAGCATTGAATTATCTAATAGACAGCTTTGATTCTGATGTTATAACTATTGACTACAGGGTTAGAGGCTTTACAAGGGATATGGATGGACAAAAGCATTTTATGGATCATGAAATGAATTCCATACAGAATTTTATTGCTGAAAGTACACTTGCAAGATATAGCCTTATTGATATGAACATATATCAATCTAATATTTTCCATACAAAGATGAAAATAAATGATTTAATACTTAATAATTATTTGTTTGAAATTCAAGAAGAGGACTTGCCAAAGGATGAGAAGGAAGATATAGTTAAGGAGCTTAATGAAGAAATGACCGAAATATTTAATGGTATCAACCTACCAAAAAAATAATACCCTAAAGCCTAGCAAATTTTACAACAATTTAGGATAATGAGGTAAAATTATGGACAATGAGAAATTATTAAATATGGAACCACATATGCTGTTGAGTTGGATTAATACCAAGCTTAGGGACGAGTTTGAAACTCTTAAAAAGCTATGTGATGAGTATGGCTTAAAGTGTGAAGCAGTTGAAGACAGACT
>JARDZI010000021.1 GCA_029240935.1 Clostridiales bacterium | reverse complement strand
AAATCTCGCAGTCAAATGTTTTGGGGTGAGTGTGGTGTTGCAAAGTGTTCAATTGAAAAGGGTTATAACCACTGTGGACACTGTTCAAAGGTTCCCTGTGAATTATTACAAGGAGCATTTGATGATCCTGAGCATGGAGATAATGGGGAACGTTTAGCTAACTTAAAAGCTTGGGCAATGAGAGAGGAAACATATATAAAAATAGGAACATTTAAACCTAAAAACGATTAAATCGGAATCATCCAAAGGAAGTAACAGGCTCGAATTTATGAGCCCATTACTGAATATTTGTGTTTTTTATTTAATATGCCAAAATATATTATATATACTTTTATTAAAAAGGAGTGTTAAAATGAGGGATTCAGTTAAAACAATAGGCAGCTTGATTGACAAGGCAAATATATCAATTATAAGCTCTGTTGACAGGGATGGATTCCCCAATACAAAAGCTTTTCTGCCTCCACGATTAAGGGAGGGAATAAAGCACATATTTTTTTCAACCAATACTTCATCCATGCGGGTTAAGCAATTTATGGACAATCCCAAAGCTTGCCTATATTTCTATGACAGAAGATTTTTCAGAGGAGTAATGCTTAAGGGTAGGATAGAGGTTTTACAGGACAGCCAGACAAAGGAAATGATATGGCTCGATGGAGATGAACTGTATTACCCAAAGGGAGTTACTGATCCGGATTACTGTGTACTTAAATTCATTGCACAAAATGGTAGATTTTACAGCCACTTTAAATCTGAAAACTTTGAAGTTGAATAGTACCTAAAGTGGGTGAAATAAACAAGGTAATGTTTATTTAATCCACTTTTACATCTAAAGTTATAAACCTCTAGCTAACACCCTCTACTTTTAACTTCATATAATATTATTAATAATACTATAAGGGGATTCTTAAATGTCTTATTATAGTCACCTATACAAAAATTCTAATGAATTCGTACCCTGTGATTATTGTAGGTTTAAGCCAAAAGATTTTTACTATGTCAAACAAAATTGGGATACTTACAGAAATGATGGCTCTAACAAAGGCGCTATGCAGCTTGAAGAACAGGGAATATCTCCCGATTCTTTTAAACTCTCCTATCCCATTGTTACAAACAAGGTGAATAAGGAAATAAAATTCAGAATTAATCAAACTATTATAGATGAAGTATCCAGACTATTTAAAAATTCTGTACTACTTCCTGAACAGGTAGATTTTACGGATGTACTTGGAACTAATGAAATAAAGCTGAATGAAAATGGGCTGCTTAGTATACTTTTCAGCATATATACCTATGTTTATCATGCTGCCCATGGCATAACCATATACAGCTCACTTACCTTTGACACCAGAAGTGGTGAAGTTATTAAATTTTCTGACCTGTTTACCACAAGAATAAACTATATTCCAATTCTCAGCGAAATAGCAAAAAGGTATATAAAAGAAAATGATATTATGCTTATTAATGAATACAAGGGTATCGAACCGAGCCAGGAATTTTACCTGACTTCCAATGAGCTTGTATTATTCTATCAGGTTTATGCTTATACACCATATGCATATGGATTGTTACAGATTCCAATCCCCTATACACAGATATTAAGCCTCCTTGGCCCTGCCAGCCCCATACAGAGGCTGCTGTAATGTGTATTCCTGTAGGGGAGAACATTGTTCGACTGCTGGATACATGGGATTTGAGATAACCTTTGATTGGTGATACAAAGTGGTGGTTACAAACTGTGGACCTATTCGATATCTTATTTATTAACTTGCTTTCTCGAGCGCGAAACCCATTATATTTTGCGCTCTTTATATTTTCTCAAGTTAATGGCTTTGAGGTATTGCTCCTATGTTTTCTGGATTTTGCCTAAACCTGACCAATCGGCAATTTTATACTAGTTTATAAATACTAGCGCTATATTTGTATTAAATGTATAATTGTAACAAACATTGGTACCTTTATACAAATAGGGGGAATATTATGGGAACACTAAAAACAAAACTCTTATTCTTATCTTTATCATTTCTTTTAATATTATCTACAGGGTGTGAGCTTGACTTGGAGATAGAAAAGAAGCCTGTAATTTATTTATATCCAACCTCCGAACAATTAGTCAGTGTGAAATTGGATTATAAAGGTGAGCTTACCTGCACATATCCTGAATATAATGGCGAGTGGAGGGTAAAAGCAAAACCGGATGGTACATTGACTAATATTTCAGATAACAGGGAGTACTCCTATTTATTCTGGGAAGGTACTTCCAATGAAAGATGGGACATGTCAAAGGGCTTTGTAGTAAAAGGAGCTGAAGCAGAGTTGTTTCTTCAAGAAAAACTTGAGTATATGGGACTAACACCAAGGGAATACAACGAGTTTATAGTGTATTGGCTTCCAATTATACAGGAGAATAAATACAATCTCATAACCTTTGCTGGAGAACAATATGAAAACATAGCAAAGCTTAAAATAACTCCAGAGCCAGACTCCATCTTAAGAATTATGATGGTTTTCAAACCACTAAAAAAGCCTGTTCAGATAGAAGAGCAGGAACTCAAACCATTCCATAGAAAAGGGTTTACTGTTGTTGAATGGGGTGGAACTGAGGTAAAGTAGCTAGCTGCAATTGTATTATTTTATAAGTGTGGTAATGAAATAGTAGAATTATATTGAAAATATAAGGGGGAAACTACTGTGTTTTCTATTAAACTGATTTTAGGTGGAATAGGGCTGCTCATATTTGCTATATGTTGTACTTCTTTAGCTAATCAATGGAATTTACCTATTTTTGCGTATATTTTCGTTGCATCAACTTTTATTGGTATTATATTAGTTTTAGGAGGATTATTTAACTCGGATAATAATGAGAAATGAAACCTTAAGAAACAATATAGAATCTATAGAAAAAGGAGGATATATGATTGTGGAGAATATTTACTGGATACAAGAATGGGCAAAAGTAAGACAGTCTGAGGTTGTACGATTACCTGATAGCTTTGAGGTTCATGACTGCTTTTTAAATCATATGTCAGGGGAAGAGTTTGATTCTACATTTAAAGAAATATGGAATGTGTTTACCAGTATATATGGAGATATTGCCAAATTCCCGGAAACCTTTGGAATGCCTTTGCATAAATCACAGGAGTATGCATATTCAACAAAAGAAGCAAGAGAGTCGAGAAATGCAGCATATCGTCCACTTAAGCTCCTATATTATCTTTTAATCGCTGGTGATTTGCAAAACGGAACTATTATTGTAGATGTAAATAAATTCAAAGCAATAAATGATATTAAATGTGTTCCTGTTATACTTGAAAGACTAAGTAATTATGGTTTTTATTTTGATGGTTTAAAAAATTTCAAAATTACAAGTGAATGCATCTATATGCTATATCCTGATAGTTCACAGATTTTAACGATACTTAAACTAATGGCAGATAAGGCTCATATAACAAACCGGATTAATGATTTTCTTGCTTGTCATTATAAATTGTTTCAAGATGATATGAATACTGCAAATTATGGATATGGTGCAGATATAATCGCTGACAAAATGCATACAAAACATGAGAAAGAATTTGTTTATGCCATGGATGCTGTACTTAGTGAAATGGGTTATTATGTTGGATCTAGAGAATCCAACGAAGGACCTGGTTATGCTTACTATAGTAAGGAAAGTGAAATAGGGAAAAAAGGACCCTACCATTACTTAATGTCATCAAATAAAACAAAACTCCTCTTGTATCTTCGAATTAGAAATGTATCAAAATGTTTAGATTATTTAAAAGAGTGCCCGGACTCTGTTAAGCAGATTTTTTTATTGAGTGACACCGGTTGCTCGAATCGTACAAAGGGCACATGTATACATGGACAAGAGTATGCAATAGATGGAAGCACCTACTGGAGATGTGGCTGCTGCAATGCGTCCTTTTATTTTAGTCCGATTATAAAGGATATCCCACATTATATAAATTTAGTTAAACTGGGTCTAAAAAAATAGAGAATAAATCGAATATGATATTATAGAATTTTATTATAATGCGAACCAAAGATTATTTGGAAACAGTTCGCAAAAGAGGTGCTTATTGTGGAACCTATAGATTTAGCAAAAGATATTTTATTGAAATATGGGATTGAAAATGCGTCCTTAACTTTGTTACGCCATAATGAGAATATGATCTGGAAAGTTGAGCTTTTAGAAGGTTTACGCTATGTATTACGTATTCACATACCAGCAGATGGACTAGCCCTAATTCATTGTGCTGACTGGCTTGAAAGTGAAATGATGTTTTTGAGTGAGTTAAATGAAAATAGCGACATTAATGTTCAACAGCCTATAAAAACTAAATACGGTCAATATGTCATTCATCTTCCGTCATATGAGGGGTTTGCAACATTATTATCGTGGCTGCCTGGAGTAACATTTAACCAAATGGAAGATATAGCAATTCATGACGCGTTTTTAGTTGGTGAACTTATTGCAAAAATACATGAGTTTGTTCTTAAATGGCCAAATAGTTACAAATTAGCACGACCTACATATGATTCCGAACGGGTTATGAATGCGGTAAGTTCACTTGAAGAAGGTATTGACATGGGGTTGTTTACCAATGATATGTATACCGAGCTGTATGGGGGGCAAAGTGCATATGCAATAAAATGGAGCAGGAAAATTCACGAGAAGGTTGGCACGGTTTGATTCATAGTGACTTGGGGCTTGGAAATATCATAATACATAATGGCCTTGTATCTCCTATAGATTTCGGCTTATGCGGTCATGGACCCTTTTTATTTGATATCGGAGGACTCATGGGGACATTCGATCATATTCAGCTAAGAAAAGCGGTGATTGATGGGTATTTAAAACATCGCCCCCTTAATCAAAGCGATTATTTTTCGATTGAAGCTTTCTTTATTGCAAGTATATATTTCTTTATGTCAATGCATTTACATAACATTAAAATACATGAATGGTTTTGACGACGCTTGCCATTAGTCATATCAGATTATGTTCGTCCATTTATAAACGGAACTCAATTTTTGAATAAATTAATAAAAAATGAGTGAATAGACAAATAGTTTAATGTCCTTGCAGCATGTTAATGATAGAAAGGAGAAATAACTTGAGAACACCAAAGGAGCATAACAACACCTCTGGTTTGTTCATAACATATTTAATTATTGCCTTTTACGTGCAAAATAGGAAAAGAAATTAATTAATGTGTCAAGCGTCAAGTGCTTGGCACCTATGTTATATTTAAAGTAGTCGGAGGTGTAGGGAAAATGAACACAAAAAAATTCATAGAAATAATGTCTGTTGCAGAAAAATTAAAGAATAATACAAGACACTCATGGACTTCTTCCAATCGCCATGAAAGTGTAGCAGAGCATAGTTGGCGATTATCTTTAATGGCATACTTGGTGAAGGATGAATTTCCTGATGTTGATATTAACAAAGTAATATTAATGTGTATTTTTCACGACATAGGTGAAGCAATAACAGGGGATATACCTGCATTTAACAAAACTGAAAGGGATGAGATTGTAGAAAATAGAGAAGTTTACGAGTTGCTTAGCAATCTGCCAGAGCCATATAAGAAAGAACTTACTATGTTATTTTTGGAAATGAATGCACAAAAAACCATCGAGTCCAAGGTTTACAAGGCACTTGACAAGATGGAGGCACTAATTCAACACAATGAGGCTGATATATCAACATGGCTTCCTCTTGAGTATGAATTAAATCTGACCTATGGAGAAAAAGAAGTGGAATTTTCAAAGTATATGAAAGAATTGAAACAAACTATAAATGAGGATACTATAAACAAAATACAGTGTTCAAAAGAATCAGTATCATAAATTCACAGAAAAATAATCAGAAGAGGTAGGTAATTATTTTACCTACCTCCCTCTCACACCACTCTACGTAACGTTCGGTATACAGCGATTCAATAAGAATTAATAGGTAACGAAGTCAGATGCCATGCACTTGACTCAAATGTGTTAGGCGTCAAGTGCATGGCACCTTTGTTTTTCCCAGGCAGCTGCTACCTTATTTGGCTTAGTATGCTTGGGTCCTTTATTTTTTTATCCTCTGCCAGGAGTATTATTTTTGATATAATCTCTGCACTCTTTGGGTCACCATCTATGAATGGAAGGAATATTCTGCCTCTATGCTGTGAGTGTACCGGGAGTATGTTGATTGAGCCTGCTGCCATTTTGTGTACAACTCCGCTTCCAAGATGAACAGTATATTCTCCATGAACTCCTGTAATAAGAGCGTGGTTTTCCTTTAGGGCTACGTTATCCAGTTTTAGAAGTCCCAGAAGCTCCCTTACAATTGCCCTTCTTATTTCTACGGTTGAAAGGCTTGCCTCAGGGTCAACTCCTCCAACATGGGCAACGCTTACCACCAGGTCAAGATCCCTCATTACCTCAGAGAATATTAACCTTGGTACCTTATCTATAGGCACCGGCCTTGAGGTCTTTCTGTCCTCAAATCTTACAAGCTCAAGGGTTGGGGATTCAATGTCACTTGGTGAAAACCAATCTGCATATGCATAGATGGAAACTATAATATCTTCCCTATAGTATACCTTCTGAAGTCCTTCCTCGTTGCTTGCCATCCATCCCCTGGTTTTAAGAAGAGCCAATGTCTTCCTTGGTTGAACCTGATGCCCGGCATACCTTCGGGAGTTAGTCCCTTCCCTTAGCTCATCCTCATTTGGCAGGTATAATTCTCTGAATACCTGCTTGAAGGGCTGGACTATCTGTCTGTTGAAAATATCCCTCTGGAACTCGGACCATTTGCCTGATTCATATAAATGTACGGGATGTGCAATAAGGAGCTTGTCTGCTAAATCCAGACTTTGAATTTCTCCATTATAATCAACCAATCTACATTGATTAAAATATCCCATTTTATCCTTTGATATGAAAATAAGATTTTTTATTATTGGAGCTAAAACAGGGTTTGAACACAGCTGCTCCAGTTCATTGGCTTCAAATTCATCTGCCCTTTCCATTGCAGATTCAAAGCTCTCCCTTGCCCTTGAGTATTGCTCTCTCAGGGATTTTTTTATCCCCTTTATTTCCTGTACATATTCATGTTTTTTAAGCTTTGAGGGTATGTCCTTTAAAGCCTTATTATCCTTTGTACAGGAAACCTCAGCCTGTCCTAGTTCATCTATTACCAATTGTATTTCAACGTCCTCAAACATCTTTGCTTGAAGATATTGACTGATGCTGTCAAGCTTGGCGGTTTCCATATTCCAGCTCAGCCTGTTTACAGCGGAATAGCCTGCGTTTCTAGCAAGATTAAGAAGAGCAATATTTGCACTTCTTGTTTCACTAGCCTGTCTTTGGGCACCAAACTTCTTGCTTTCCTTCATATACTGGTGAATATATTCATATCTTCCAAGGAGATCCTCCCTGTCCTTAATTGGTAATAATCCATAGGTGAGCAGATAGTCCTTATTTCTTTTGTCCATTACTCTATTTTTAATCTCTTCAATATCAAGCTTTCCCAGGGTTGCATCTGCAAATAGTTGGGATCTTTTGTGAAGTCCCCCGCCTGCAATATATTTTGCGCTGTCATATACCAGCTTAAAGTTTTTCTCTCCTATGGTTTTATATGCATCCATAAACCACTCCTGATCAAAGGCCCCATCCTTAAAATCCTGGGCGGCTATAGGGGAATATCTTGCAACAGTTGCTGACTTCTCCTCTGAAAAGAAATCATTAACATGGGCATGGAAATACCAGCAGGCTGATTTCAAACCATTATATCCAAGGTACTCTGATATAATATCAAGCCATTGGGGGGAGTACATAGCCCCTTCTATCAGCTGCTTACTAGTAACTTTTTTACCCTCAAGGCAGCTTTTTAAAGCTTCTACACTCTCACCTTCCCTTGGATAACAACATTTGAGCAAATGACTTAACACCTGTTTTTTTGTTGAATCGTCACTTACAAAATTATATCCTCTAATGTAAGTATCCTTCTCCATGTTAAGAAGTATGGAGGTAAATATTCCTGCACCATAGCATTTATCAACCCTAACAACTAAATGGGTTACCTCGGTATTTAGTTCCCCTCTTTTTACTTCAATATTTACTATAGCGTCAACTGCCCTATTTCCAAGCTCCATTAGCCTTGGATAATTTAGGAGGTCCCTATTGTAATGGGAGTGTGTGTTTGTTATTGTTCTTATTCTTTCAGGACTTAGAGGTCTTGCCATTAATTCCTTGTAAATCTCATTTTCATCTATTATTCTAAGCTCCAATGCTTTTCCAAAGTGCTCCAGGGAAAGGGTGGTGTAATCATTATATTTATTAGATCTATAATAATTATAGGCTGTTTTGAAGTACTGAGTAAATTCTTCTTCACTATTGAAATTGTCCCTCATTAGTATTAACCAATATTCAATTACATAACTGCTTGCAATATAGTCCCTTCTCCGTGGATAATATAATGTTTCCTGTTTAACTATATACTCCCCATAATGCTTTTCAGGTGGTATTATGGAATATAAATAAGCTGATACCTCCCTTCCTGTTTTAAATCTTTCCTCCTTTGATAACTCATTAATTAAAAGGTTTATATACCCTTTTATATGGCTAAAATAAGGAAGCTTTTCCATAGACCTTATAAATTCTTTTACATTATTCAAATTGAATATATCATCAAATAAATTTTTAAACCATTTTTCAATTGATATGTTGCATAGTCTGTAGGTTAAATCAAAATAAAAGTCTAACTGTATCAACCTATCACATGTAAGGCCTTCCTTCTCTGAAAGCTCTCGAATTTTATCAGAAATAGGATAGTTATCAAGCTTATGCTCACCCCTCTTAAATGGCTCAAGATAATTAGAGCCTCCAAGGGTTGTAACAGTTTTAGTTCCATCCCATCCCTCACTTTCATATTCAAGTTCCCTATTTTCATGTATCAGACTGCTAAACTTGCTCATTATGCTATAAAGCTCTTTTGTATTTTCAGAAAATATGGACTTAATATTAAATCCAACATGCCTTTCTATTCTCTCTATTTGTGCTTCCCTTGCATTATCATAAAGCCCAAACCCATTTTCAAGGGTCTTTTTATCATTTGCAGCCCTTGCAATGTTTTTTACCAGCAGCTTTTCCTTCTCGGTTGCATCACTATTTGAGCTAATAAGCCTCAAACATCTTTCATATACATTTTTATATTTTACTTCTCCTTCAATAGCACTTACCATATCTATTCCAGCCAGTCTTTTGTTTTCATTACCGCTTTGAATTAAACCCTCGATAGAAGACTCCAAATCCTTGATATCCTGTTTCAGGAGCAACTTAATTGCACTTTTTCTTAAATCCCCTGATTTATATTGGAGAAAGTCCTCAACCATTTTGTAGTCATCGGAGCTTAGGTCCATTTTGTTTATAATGTTGAATGCACTTTCCCTGACAGAGGAGCTTCTATCTCCGCAGAATTGTATTAGGGCTGATTTTTGCCCGGCGTTTTGGGGCTTTGATATGAAAAGCTCTAAATACAGTTTTCTTGAATCAGGATTCATATTATACCTGTAATCTAAAAGGGTATCTACCACATTTTCATCATAGGATGCTGCTATTGAGATTAACATCTTTTCAATTAGCTCCGACTTGGAAATACTTATTTCTACCCATGGAAATACACTGCCCTCAAAATTAATTTCTTTTTTAGGCATTTTATCAACTATCCCTTTAAGCTGATTAAACAGATTCTTACACCTGCTTAGGTCATTTCCATAGTATTGCTCCAATTGGGACTTTGGATCTTGCTTTAGCCCATAAATATTAACATCACTAAACAAATTTTTAACCGCCCAGGCAAGCACCTCAAAGTCCTCTTCAAACAGGGCCTTACAGCTAACTATATGCTTGTAAACTTCGAACTGTGTTTCATGAATAAATTGCAGAGCAGCCAGTTTTTTATACTTTTCAGGGGTCTTAAATAGTCCATCTATTACATTGTCAATATCCTCAACCTCATCAAATGCAATTGACCAAATACCAATATATATAAGCAAGTTATCAGAGGAATTTATGTAATCCCTTTGAACATCCTTATTCGTTAAACAATCATATGCTGCCTGGAGACATTTGTTTATCACCTTTGGTTTCTCTACATCAATTGCCAGGCCTGTCCAGGTTCCAAAGGCTCTAACAACTGAGCTGAATCTGGATAGATTATTGTCGTTAATTAATTTAAGTAAATAAATAAAGCCCTCCCTTGATCCTTCATCAATATTCTCAACTATTGCCTGTCTTAAGCCCTCCTGAAGCTTTGCAGCTAGTAGAAGCTCTCCAGCAATTCTGTGGGCTTCACCGTTCCTGCTCATTAGCATTCCCCTGATTATTTCCCTTGTAACTATTGCTGCATTATTGTCGTTATATATTATCTCCTTGATTCCCTCAAGAACCCTCTGGTTATTATAATCAAGCTCAATTGCTATAATATCAGCTATTACAGATATTTCCTCATAATTAGTTTTTGTATCCTTAAGATATCTTTCCAGTGAGAAACCCTTTGCTGCAAGGTATATAAACTCCTTAAGTTTTTGAATATTTTTCCCAAGATAGAGCTTTGTAGATTTATTTGACCTGTAGGATCTTCTAACATAACCGCTTGTATAGGTATAAAGGGGAGTCCTGTCCCATATCTCCTTGAACTTCTTTGCATTCTCTTCATCAAAAATCAGCTTAAGAGCCCCATACTCTTTGCCTGAAAAAATATCACTTATATGCCTGGTATCCTTTGTCCATATAGCTTTTGCTAACTCTCTGCGCTTTTCATATTCATTGGAATAGTTGGATACTGCATATTCTCCGATTAGAGTAGCCAAATCAAGCCCTCGTCCAACATAAAGCATTTTTTTAAGAAATGGCTTGTTAAGATAATCCGTAATAGTTTTCACATCTTCTTTAGTAAAAAACATATACTACCCCCTACCACAATCTGCCCGTAAGCATTGTTAATCTTACAAATATAAGTGTTTCCTCTTCATTAATGCTGATTTTTTCATCCAAACCAGCCCCTTCACTTTCGCCTATAAACACTCTGAATATTCCATCCTCATAGGCTAAAATAGCTGCTTCTATTGCCATATCAACATCTGCCATGGTTTCGTTATACACTTCTCCGAAGGATACCCTTCCCCTTACAAGCTTGTCCTTAATTTGTTCATCAGTAAGGTATTCAATAATTCTATAGCCTTCTATTTTGTTATTAAAGCTTTTTACATTATCCGAAACTACAGCAGCTATTAGCTCCCTCAGAGTTTCAGGCTTAGAATTTAAAATAAGCTCCTGTTTTGTAATATAATTTTTACGAACTCCAGCCTGCTTTACATTGACATATACCTTCACTTAACATCTCTCCTTAAGGCATTCAGTTTTGGGTTAAAATTAACCTAATTTACATGTTCCCTCATATTATATATTTTCCTACATATTCTTACAAACGAAAAACAAAAACAGTGCCCGTCTCATCTAATATCTGATGAAGCTAGCACCATTATGTACTTACCTATATGAAAATTTCAATGCAGAATAAACTACCTTATAAAATGCAACTGTAGTAACAACATTTAGTACTGTTGCAGGGATTACAACTGATAATACAAGAGCAAAGAATGGTCCTGGTAATCCTGCAATCAGTCCTGCCGAACCAAGAAATATAGTTCCACTTATTAATGTGCCTATAAATGAAATTATACCTACCTTTATATAAATGTTGAAGCTTTCTCTAAACATTTTGTTTAAAAAATAAACACAGTTTGCAGTAATTATTTTATCTATTAAATTTGGTATCTGACCACCTGGAAAATTGGTGGTTGCTGCTGTGAATACTCCTGCTGCAATACCAACTATTAGTGTTAACTTATAATCATTAAATAGAAGTATTGATAAAAACATCATAGAAAGTAAAAAGTCAGGTTTCATTCCTAGGAATAATGGAGGTGTAATTTGGTGAAGTATAACACCTATGGCTAGAAATAATGAACAAGTTATTAGTTTTTTTAAATTCATAATAAACAACTCCTTTTAATTTAATATTTTTAATAATTTGCCAGTGGGGAATTTCATCAGTTCATAGCATAGGTTTCACCTCCTTATTTAAATAAAAAAACTCCGCCCTAAAACTAGGGCGAAGTATATCCGCGGTACCACCTAAATTATGCAACAAATTGCATATCTCTTGTTGAACACTATCATGCTCTATCCATTATAACGGTTGGCCTCCGGTAAATACTACTCTCTTCAAAAGATTTCGGTTTACTTCTACAAGGCCCATTCACTATTGGCATTAGTGTTGAGATCACACCCTCCTCAACTCTCTGAAACCTAGCTTAATAGTTACTCTTCCTTGTCAGGGAATTTATAATATATTTTTACATAAGTATAACAGAATTATTATAAAAATCAATAACCAATAAATACTTTTTCAAATATTTTTATATTTTACTATGTTAAAGAATAGTTATGGCATGGAAAGATGGCAGGCTGACATGTAAATCGCTTGCTTTCTATGAAATTAGTTATTAATTTCTTTAACAATTTCATCATGAATATTAATTATTTCAGCTATTGGTACACTGCCAATTGCATTCCTTTCACTAAGGAAATCAATCTCAGGGAATAGACTTTTAAGATATTCATTAACTTTAGGAGATGCACCCATTGATGCCTTTACAATTATCTGTTTATTAAATTGCTCTAAAGCTTTTTTAACCTGCACCTTATCTAAAGTTACTATATCTTCAAAATCAAATATATTACTTGATATTTTACCGTATAAACCTGAATTATTTTCTTTTATCATCCTCAACAATTCAGATTTTTCATCAGAATTAACCCTTTTTAAAATGTCTATCAATAGTTTTTCAGTATTAACACTTTTCTTATAAGCCTCCTCAAAGTAAGCCAGGATTTCTCCTAAAAGAGCATTATCAATTTGTCCATTTTTAATTATAGCTTCATAATACTGCAGCTTAAATTTGTCAGGGAGAAATCTTATAATCTCATCATTGCTAATATTCATAAACCTTGTTCCCCTCCCTTCTAATTCTCTCATATTGGATAGCCATAAATCAGGGTCAACTTCCTTGTATGATAGGTTTTGCTTTTTTATTTTCATGCAAAAATCCTTTGTTACATTTAAATTATCGATTTCATTATTAAAATTATGTAATTGCTTTTCTAACACAGCTTCAAGCTCAATACAACCTGATTGCAGTAAATGAATAGCTTCAATAGGAATGCCTAATTTTCTTAACAGCTTTATTTCCTTTAATTTCTTAATGTCATTCTCAGAATACTCTCTATATCCATTTTCACAATTTCTTTCTGGAGATAATAAACCTTCTTTTTCATAAAATCTTATATTTTTTCTTGTAATTCCTATATTTTCTTCTACTTCTTTAATTCTCACATATTCACCCCCTAATTATATTAAATACCTTCTACAAGGTGGAAGGTCAAGCTTTTTTATAATTGTAAATTCAATATAAAAAGCTAGATTACTTATTTACTAGTCGATCCTTGGTTCAAATGTGAAAACTTATATTCCAAAAAATACTGATATACTATATCATTATATTATCAAATAAAATTATCACAATTTAAAAATAACTTGTTATCCCCATGAGGGGATTAAAGACAAGCATTAGGAGGAAATAATGAAGGGAAGTTTATGGTTGAAAATACTATTAAGTATAGTAACTACAGGAATCCTATTATTCTTTGGTTTTGTAGTTATGCTTATCACTGCTTTTGCAGGGGGAGAAAAATTTTATACACCTCTTGTGGCAATAGTTACAGTCGGATTAATTATTCTAATTATATTCATGATATTTAATCTTTTAAGGAAAAAGGTATTTAAGATAATTTTTATATCCTTTTTTGCAACTTGCCTATTAGCTTTTGCTGGATACAGTATTAACAGTGCATATCGCAATAGTATTCCTACTGTTAATGATCAGGGTGTGGATTTGAGAGAGTATGCTCCATTTATTGAGGGAACAAAGGCAGTTAGTTTGGATGAACCCTCAACCCTAAAAATCCAAAGGGACTTACCTAAGCTTGATGGTGCAACTGCACTCTACCCACTGTACTCCGCATTTGTACAAGCTGTTTACCCCAAGGGTGACTATAATGTATATAATAGTAATGTCATATGCACCACAACCCCAGATGCTTATAGAAGCCTTATGGAAGGACAGGTTGATGTAATATTTGTTGCTCGCCCATCAAAGGATCAATTGGCTGAAGCCAAAAGTAAAGGCCTGGAGCTTAAGCTAACACCAATTGGGTATGAAGCATTTGTATTTTTTGTTAATTCAAAAAATAAAGTAGATGGATTGTCCACTAAACAAATACAAGACATATATTCAGGAGAACTTACGAACTGGCAAGATGCAGGAGGAAAAAAAGAAAAAATCAGAGCATTTCAACGTCCTGACAACAGCGGCAGCCAAACTATGCTTCAAAAGATTATGGAGGGTAAAAATCTTATGACTCCTCCTAAGGAGGATGTGGTAGCAGGAATGGGTGGTATTATTGAGCGGACCTCCAGCTATAGAAATTATAAAAATGCCATTGGTTATTCCTTTCTTTTCTTTGCGACAGAAATGATACACAATAACCAAATAAATCTTCTAAAAATTGATGGTGTTTACCCTGACAAAAATACAATAAAAAGCAAAGAATATCCATTTACAGCAGAGCTTTATGCAGTAACTACCAATACTAAAAATCCCAATGTTGATAGTTTCATAGAATGGATACTTTCTCCCCAGGGACAATCCCTTGTAGAGAAAACAGGATATATTCCTGTGATTGAATAATAAGTTAGAACTCATGAGGCTGTCATTGCTATGAAAGTCACTACCAGCGTCATTGTCATCCTGAACGTAGTGAAGCATCTTTCTCTAAGGTGTGTATTAAGATCCTTCACTATGTTCAGGATGACAATGGATGCTAGAGAGTTTAACTCTCATATTAACTATAAGGCTATTTCTGATATCTGATGTGGCTGGCACCAGTTAAAGTGCCAAGGCAAATTAGCCTTGGCACTTTAATTAATTTATCTACTTTTCTTCTTCTGTATAGCTGTTTACCTCTTCTATGACCTCCAGCATTCCTTCTCTATATCCTTTACTATACTCTGCCGGATATTTGTCATAGCGTTTTAGGGTAAAAACATAGAATTTATGGAGGAGTGAATCCATTAATTTTTCTTTTATAATCTTCACAATATCCCTCCTTCACTATGCTTCTATCATATTTTCTCCATTAAAATCAAAATATAAACCCTTAATAAAATGTATAAAATATACTTTTTCAACTAGTGATCTTATTCCAGGATATATTAAATATTTTATTCCACACAATCATGTCTATAATAATCATTAAAGCTATATATACATATACTCCATAATTAATTAATGTACTGGCATAATGTATTCCTGCAAAAACTCCAAGAATAAACATAAGTGGAATTACAATGAGTCCATCTCCTTGCTGAGCTGCCTCATAGGCTTCAGAAAATGGAAAGGATTTTCTAAATACCATAAAACAAATAGTTGTAAAAAGCAGCATACTTAAAAACACTAGAATTAAATCTGGGAGTATTCTAATGCCAAAAATGGCGATGAATACTAAACATTCAACTGTATATATAGGCAGTAAAAGTCTTACTATAAATGACTTTAATGTTCCTTTAAAAATTGGTGCAGCATCCTTAATCGGCATTGTTCTATAAATCCAAGCTCCTTTATACTTATCTGAATATCTTATCATCATAACTACTGTGGGAAGTAATAATGCACAAAAATATATATATAAATACATTTTACTTGATGAAATATCCTCTAAGCTTCTTCCTGCTATAGAATTATATATGAAAATAAATGGAAATATCAAAGCAAAACCCAATGAAGGATACACTTTGAGTTTAAAACCTCTTTCATTTTTCATCATTTCAGAAGCAAACTTAAAAAATATTCTTTCTTCTCTGTTAGGGCAAATTAATCTGGAAATCCATTTAAGTATTTTTTTACTCCCTTTCTTTGCTTTTCCAGAATTATTATTAAGCTTTTGCAAGTTTTGTTCAAAGCTTGGCATTAATTTATTATAAATAATTAATGAAATTATAGGTACAAGTATTGCTAACAGAGAAAATACCACAAAATTAATATTGTAGTTTTGGTTAAATATTATTTCAAATGGCGCTCCAAACCATACAGGAATAATAAAATACTGCCACCATTTTGCACTAAAGGCTACATTTAAATCTGCAAGATTAAACAACCTTCCAACCAGCTGATACCCTATGGCAACAACAATGGATAAAACTATTTGAACATAATTTATTAAATCCTTAAGCTTTTCTCCATCAAAAAATTTCAAAATCAACAGATACAATAATGCTGTTAGTACTACAACAAATAAATCCACAAGAATTATTTCAAATAAAAATACTATAAAAAATAAAACACCATGTTTTATTAATGCTGCAATTAACGGAAAGCCTGTGAGGGATATTGTAATAAAAAACATGTAAATAGACACGTGGATAGTCTTTGCCATACTAAGGGTTTTATTGCTTACAGGCTTTGAGGATATTATATTTTTATCTCTTATATCTAGTAGTACTGAGGAAAAGTCGGATATCAGAGAGGTCATAATCATAAACATAAGTATTCCAAAAACAAGACTCATTTGGAATACAAAGTTTTTACCCATAAGCACAAATGGAATCATAATTAATCCCATAAGCATATAAAACCAAAGTGACTTTACAAAATTATTTCCATCCTCATTTTTTTTCTCTTCTTTTTTCTTAGAAGAATTGCTTAATACCGTAGGAACCCTTCTTCCATCCATAAGAAGCTTGATTTGGAGAATCTTTCTCATTACAACATAATCTACTCCAACCTTCTCAAAAAGTGCCTTAACCTTGTCCAATATTTTTAATACTATAAAATCCTTCATATTAATGTACCTCTTGAACTATTGATACAAATTCTTCAGCAATTAATTTGTGTTCATTAAAGCCTGTAAGCTGGTTAAATATCTCCTCAAGGGAACCCTCACTACACTTGTCCTTTAATTCCTCAAAGCTTCCATCAGCCACAATTTGTCCATCATTTAAGAGTATTATTCTACTACTTATCTTTTCAACCACATCCATTATATGTGACGAATAGAATATTGTCTTTCCCTGGGCAGCTAAATAGGCAAGTACTTCCTTTACTACCATTACACTATTAGCATCCAAGCCCCCTAGGGGTTCATCTAGAAATAATATATCTGGATTATGTAGAAGACTTGAAATTATTAATACTTTTTGCTTCATACCCTTGGAATAAGAAGATATTCTTGAATCATAAACCTCCTCAATGCCAAAATTTTTCATAAGCTTTCTAGCCTTTTCATCTACTTCCTTGTCCTCTAAGCCATATAGTTCACCAATAAAGGTAAGATACTCCCTTGCAGTTAGATTATCATATATTTCTGCTATTTCAGGTACATATCCAATTCTTCTCTTATACTCAATATCTCCATTGCTTATATCCTGTCCAAAAATTTTTATTTCTCCAGTATATCCCTGAACAAGTCCAAGCATTATTTTAACTGTGGTGCTCTTTCCAGCTCCGTTAGGTCCTATATATCCAATAATCTGTCCTTTATATACATCAAGGTCTATTCCCTTCAGCACATTTTTTTCTCCATAACTCATTCTTAAATTCCTTATTGATATTGCACAATCTCCTGCATATTCCATAAAAAACACTCCATTCTTTTCTAGGATTATTTGTATTTTACCATAATTTACATACAAATTAAACTTTTCAGGTTTCAATATCAGAAGTGCAAATAAGGTTCTGAAGAATTATATTTGAAGGCGGTTTATACCAATAACCTTGTCAATTAAATTAGGGAGAGTCCAATTACCTCTCCCTACACTGTTCCCTAATTCATTCCTTAAGCATAAAATGCTTAAGTTAAATTAATAAAATTCACTACTTCAGGTACAAGCTTTCCATTTCTAAAGGTATATACCAAAGTAAACTCTCCAAGAAAAATATTATAGGGTGTCTCAACAGTTACAGTTGCCTTTAATTTGTTGTTCTCTACTGCATAGTTTACTATACTTCCATACTGTAAACTACTGTATTGCCTTTGGATTCCTCCTGCACCTACCTTTGGAGTAACCCTATATTCTCTTCCTCCTGCCTTAAAAACAATTTCCTGACCTTGAACGCTTGAAGCTACTAACCTTTGTGCTGCTAAGGATGGTTCTTCAACAGGGATTTCCTTAGTAAGAGCCATATCTAGAACATGAATTTGAGATTCAATAAAACCTGTTCCATAGGCTGTTACAAACACAATGACTATATTTTCCTGTCTACTTCCAGTAATATCAGCAAGTATAAGCCTTGGGTTTTTTGTGGTGGCTTTCCAGTTAAATTCCCTTTGAGAAGTTGGTGTCTTTACTAATACCTGCTCAAAGTAGGGTTTACCTTCCAACTTTTTGCCATACACATATACTCCCTTTGCTGGTATACTTGAAATTAACTGATAATTCTGTAGTTCAGGCTGAACTAGCTCATTTTCTTTAAGGTCAGTACTAACCTTCACTTTGCCTCGATATTTTATAGCTTCAGGAAAAGTTTTTACACCTATAAATATAATCAAAGCTATTAAAATAATACTAATTATTGATTTAAAAATTTTTTTCATAGCAGCCCTCTTTTCCAGCTTATAAATTTTTGCTACGGTTATATTTTTCCTTATTTTTATTATTTTAAACCTAAGTATATATTATTCATTATCACAATATTTCAAATATTGTCACTTTACTGCTTTTAATTCTGATAATACTATAATCCTAGACTGTTTCTTCTATTGACATGAATTTTTTAGGGTGGTAATATTATACATAATATCTGTATTATTAAACAATATTAGTTGTTTAATATGAAAATTTCTTTGCAGCATAGCAACAAAATTCATTCCTTTTCTTAAATGCTTTTCTTTTTAAAAATAGTTAATTTGTAAATATTATTTGGATGATACAATATTTATTAAAAACTTTCATAAAAATTATAGTAAGAATTCCTTTTGCTATATATTTTTACTATAATGAATTCTATCATCTGAATAAAAATATAAAGGGGGGCCTGTATGAAAAGATTATTTGCATCTCTAATTATCCTGACTATGTTATTTTCCTCTTGTTCAAAGGGAACCAAGCAAGAGCTTAGTGACGTTCAGGAATACTCTACAGTTTATTCTGGAGAAGTAACTACACTTAACTACCTGGTAACTGCTAGTGAAAACGAATTTGCAGTAGCCGCTAATCTAGTAGATACCCTAATAGATTATGACAAGTATGGCGTAGTAAAGCCATGTCTTGCAACGGATTGGAATGTTTCTGAAGATGGACTTACTTGGACCTTTAATTTACGCCAGGGTGTTAAATGGATGACTAACACTGGGACTGAGTATGCAGAGGTAACAGCCCAGGATTTCGTGGATGCTATGAAATATGTTCTTGATGGCAAGAACAATTCCTCAACTGCTAACATTGCCTATGGAGTTCTAAAAAATGCAGAAAAATTTTATAATGGAGAAATCACAGACTTTTCACAGGTTGGAGTAAAGGCAAAGGACAAATATGTTCTTGAATATACATTGGAAAGACCTACTCCATATTTCCTATCAATGCTCACCTACGTATGCTTCTTCCCAGCTAATGGTAAGTTTTTAAGCGAAGTAGGAGATAAATTTGGAATTGATAATGTTAACCTCTTATATAATGGTGCATATATATTAGACACATTTGTACCACAGAATACAAGAATGTTTGTTGCAAATGAAAGCTATTGGGATAGGGAAAATGTATTCATTGGTAAACTAAACTATACATTTAATAAGGAAGCTGCTACCCTAGCTCCTGAACTATTCCTTAGGGGTGAAATAACTGGTGCAGAAATTCCTACTGCTTCAATTGATGAGTGGATGAAGGATCCTGAAAAGGAAAAACAGGTTCGTCCTATAGCCACTGGATACTACACGTATTTTTATACATTTAACTTTGATCCGAAATTTGATGCGCAATATGAGCCTGATAACTGGAAAATCGTAGTAAACAACTTAAATTTCCGTAAATCCATGTACCATGGGTTAGATAGAAAAGCAGCAATGCTAACCTCAGAACCATATGACCCTGAAAGAAGACTTCTAAACACAATAACTCCTAAAAACTTTGTAAGCTTTAACGGTAAGGATTACACCAAATTAGGAGCATTGGCAAAAATAACAGATAAGGATAGTTTTGATACAAAGAAAGCTGTTGATTATAAGGAAAAAGCTCTTAAAGAATTAGAGGGTAAGGCTACCTTCCCAGTTAAAGTACTTATGCCTTACAATACAGGTTCTTCTGACTGGACAAATAGAGCACAGGTAGTTAAACAACAACTAGAAACCGCACTTGGAAAGGATTATATTGAAGTAATATTGCTTCCACATCCACCAACTGGTTTCTTAAATGGTACAAGGCGTGCTGGAAACTATGCATTCTTAGAATGTAACTGGGGACCTGACTATGCAGATCCTGAAACATATACAGATCCGTTCACCCCAGACAGCAATTATAGCTGGCCACACCTGGCTACAGGTTATGCTGAAGCCAATGGCAAAAACAAATATGAAAACCTTGTAAATGCAGCTAAAGCAGAAGTTCTTGATATAGAAAAACGTTATTCATTATTTGCTGAAGCAGAAGCCTTCTTTATTAATGAAGCACTTGTTATACCATATGCAGTTGGAGGTGGCGGTTTCATTGCATCTACACTTGATCCATTTACCTCACCTTACTCACCATTTGGTGTTTCGGGTAACAGATTTAAAGGGCAGACAATTTTAGCAGCACCTTTGGATACTGAAACCTACAATGCTGGCTTTGCAAAGTGGGAAAAGGAACGTGCAGCTGCACTTAAGGCAGCCGAGAAAAAATAAAGCTTAACTTATATTAATCCTATTTGAGCAAGGATTACTCAAAATAATCCTTGCTCTTATACAATTCAGAATTAACACCATTCTTTATATGGAATGGAAAAGCAGGCACAGAGACCTGCCACTACATTTG
>JARDZI010000253.1 GCA_029240935.1 Clostridiales bacterium | reverse complement strand
ATAGTCTAAAATTCTGGTGCCTCACGGGCGAACATTGTTGCCCCTACGTAATATCCATATTCATGCCTTTGTTTAAAGGTGATTTGCGACGCATAACTCCACAAATGTGATACTGAAGTGAAGCTCTTTGTCAAAGCCCTCCCCCAATACTTTTCCTCTTATTACTCCATCATAAATTTATTGTTCAAAGTGTCCACTCTCAAATGTCTATCATCTAAGGACTATTATTTTGTCTGATTATACAGTACAATGTCATTAAATAGCAATATGAAATCTCATAATCTCATGTGGCTGGCACTACTCAAAGGGGGACTAAACATGAAAAAGTTATTTATTCTTTTATTAACAATAATTACCATAATCACTTCATCTGCTTGTACAAAACCTGAGGAGCAAACTGATGCTTCAAAGGATAAAGTACCTAATAAAAACACACAAAGCAATAATTATGAAAATGAACTTGCCAATGCAAGGTCGCTTATGGTTCTAAAGGATTTTGAAGGTGCCATAAAGGCACTAGATAACCTACTTCTACAAACTAATGATGATAGTTTAATAAATATACGCAAAGAGGCTTTTTCCGCTCTCAGGAATGATGCTATGGAAAAAGTAGACAAGCTGATTAAAAATTATGATTATAAATCAGCTGCTGAGGTTCTTGGAACCGTGAAAACACTTATGAGGGAAGATGACCAAAAAATCATTAAATTGTATGACACATGCATAAAATTTTCAAATCTGGTTCCATATGAAGGGGTAGTAGAACATATTTTCTTTCATCCCCTTATGGCCTATCCTGAGCTTGCATTTGATGGTGATTCTCAGCAGCAGGGTTTTGATAATATTATGGTTACAGTGGATGAGTTTAAACGAACTATGGAAGCGTTCTATAGTGCTGGATACATACTAATTGATATTAGAATTCTATATACTGTAGATGAAAATGGAGCTGTTACTCAAAATAAGCTTATGCTGCCTGAGGGTAAAAAGCCACTTGTATTGTCACTTGATGATTATAATTTTCTAAAATATATGCGTCAAAATGGCTCTGTTTATGGGCTTACATTAGATAAGGATGATAAAATAGTGACATTTACTAATAATTCCGATGGAACCACAACCTATTCTGATGATAATGAGGTTGTTCCAATACTTGAGAAATACGTTGAAACAAACCCAGATTTTTCATTTGGTGGTGCAAAGGGTGTTGTTGGACTTAATGGTTATGAGGGAGCACTTGGCTATCCAACTGATGAGCTTGAATCACCTGATTATGAAAGTAATTTATCCAAGGCAAGGGCTATAGCTGATAGGCTGAAGGAAACTGGATGGAGCTTTGCTTGTCACAGCTATAGTCATTATAGGCCACACAAGAGAACCCTGGCTCAGATGCAATATGATACTGACAAGTGGATAAAAGAGGTAGGTGCAGTGGTTGGTAAAACAGATATTTATATATATCCATTTGGAGAACAAATTCCTGCAGATGATCCCAAATTTCAGTACATGCTGGATAGTGGATACCGAATGTTCTGTGGCGTTCAGCAGCAGCCCTTAACAAGCTATAAGGGGAGTTTCGTACTACAGATGAGACGTAATATAGATGGCATTTCTTTAAAGGGCAAACATTTACCAAAAATTATTGATGTTTCAAACATCCCAGATCCAATAAGACCTTGGTATAAGGATTTTAAAGATAAAATAAGCATCCAGTAATAATAAAATAGTATAGCAGCATGCTATACTATTTTTATGCTCTTCACAAATTATGATTTCTTCCACTGTAGGGGCGAACAGTGTTCGCCCGAGAGATACCATAGTCTTAGGCTGCACCTGTGTCATAGTGCACAATTGCAGTCAAACACTGTTGGTTCCCTACATTTGGAGGACAATCCTTCTTAAATATTTTTTAGAACTCCACCTTCTAGAAGGTGGAGTTCACTTATCACATTTCTATCCCAACAGCAATTCTGCAATCTGAACTGCGTTTGATGCAGCACCCTTTCTGATGTTGTCAGAAACTACCCACATGTTAATACCTGAGTCCAGGCTTTCATCCCTTCGTATTCTGCCAACAAACACCTCATCCTTGCCCTCTGCATTTATGGGCATTGGATATAAGTTTTCTACTGGGTTATCCTCAATAATAATTCCTGGGAAATTTCTTAAGGCTTCAAATACATCCTCTATATCGAAATTCTTTTCAAACTCCACATTAATAGATTCACTGTGTCCATGGTAAACTGGAACCCTAACTGTTGTGGCAGTTATTCTTAGCTTGTCATTGTGAAGAATCTTTCTGGTTTCATTAACCATTTTCATTTCTTCCTTTGTATAACCATTATCCAAGAATGAGTCAATATGTGGTATTACGTTGAATGCTATTGGATGCTGGAATTTTTTTGGAGCCTCACCCTTTGAACCATTTAGTAAATCATTATATCCTCCAAGCCCTGCTCCTGAAACTGCCTGGTAGGTTGAATATACTACTCTTTTTATAGCAAATTTATTATCTAATGGCTTTAGTGCAACCACTGCCTGAATTGTTGAGCAGTTCGGATTTGCAATAATACCTTTGTTCCACTTTACATCCTCAGGGTTAACCTCTGGAACTACAAGTGGGACCTTGCTGTCCATTCTCCATGCGCTGCTGTTATCTATTACAACACATCCCTTGGCTGCTGCAATAGGTGCAAATTTTAGGCTTGTATCTCCTCCTGCAGAGAACAATGCAATGTCAATACCCCTATCAAAGGAATCCTCCCTTAATTCTTCTACAGTATAATCCCTATTCCTAAAATTCACTGTTTGTCCTGCTGACTTTGATGAAGCAAACAAATACAATTCATCTATTGGGTAATTTCTTTCATTAAGTACTTGAAGCATAGTTCTTCCAACCATACCTGTTGCTCCAACAACTGCTACTCTTTTTCCCATCTTTAACCCTCCCTAAATTATAAAATAATATTCTTATTTATCATATTCCTATTTAAGTATATATAATGCGATAATTTTTTTCCTTTGTGGCAGTATGATTTGGTTCTGCTGGTGTAAAGGTTGAATAGGGCAGGCACAGAGACCTGCCACTACATTATTATTTTATTATAATCCAAATGCATCTGCAACTATTTTAACAGCTTTCAACTTGTCCTGCCTTTTTATTGCACAAGTAATTCTTATTTCTGAGGTTGTAATCATTTTAACCTCTATTTTGTTTTCAGAAAATAGTTTAAATATGGTTCCTGCAACCCCGGAGGTTGTCTTCATACCTATTCCTACAACTGAAAATTTGGTTATATCCTCATCAATAATTATATTTTCCTTTGAAGTAAATTTTGTTAATATACCCATGCAGTCATTAATTTCACTTCCTGGAATGGTAAAGGTAATATTAACCTTACCCTTTATTGGAGCCGTCTGGCTTATCATATCTATATTAATTCTTCTGGCAGATATTCTTCCAAACAGCTCAGAGATGGTGGTTATACCTAATGGCAGATCCTTAATTGTTATTGCTACATCATCATCATTAGTTGCTATTCCGGTTATTGGCTTGTTTTCCATACTCATATGCTTTACCTCCCGAATAATTGTTCCTTCTAAGTCACTACAGCTTAATCCAACATATATTGGTATGCCATATTTTTGTCCAAGCTCCACGGAGCGAGAATGCATTATCTGTGCCCCAAGACTTGCTAGTTCCAGCATCTCCTCATAATCTATTTCCTTTAGCTTATGTGCCTCCTTGTAAATCCTTGGATCCACACCATATATACCGTCAACATCAGTATATACCTCACAAATTCCTCCAAGCTTTGCAGCCAGTGCAACTGCTGAAGTATCAGAACCGCCTCTTCCAAGTGTGGTTATATCTCCCTCATCATTTATACCTTGAAAACCTGCAACTATAATTATTTTCCCCTCATTAATAGCTTCCATTAGTTTGGAATCATCTATATCCTCAATTAATGACTTGCAATGGTTTCCCGAGGTTTTTATTCCAATTTGGTATGCTGTATAGCTTACCGCTTCATATCCCATGGATTTTATGGTCATAGCCAGTAGTGATGAAGAAATCATTTCTCCTGTTGACATAAGAGCATCAAGCTCTCTTTTGTCAGGGTTATCAGTAACCTGCTTTGCTAGTTCAATTAGTTCATCTGTGGTATCTCCCATAGCTGAAACAACCACAACAAGACTGTCCCCTTTTGCTTTACGCCTAGTTACTGCTGATGCAATTTTTCTGATTTTATCTGTTGTAGCTACAGAGCTTCCACCAAATTTTTGTACAACTATACCCATATTTACACCCCTTTTAGCTAATATAATAAGCAACAAAAATGCCTTGAGCATAAACACCCAAGGCAATAAAATACGCATAAAATATACGAAATCTTCTTGAATGATAGCTCTCCACAAATTACTTGCGGCAGTCCTACATATATTTTATGCAGTCCCAGCCATACAGCTTTAAAGCATTATCTGTACGCTTCGGCGATATTTCCTTTTCTGATGTATCACTGTGCTTAACTCCACATCAGTACTATTAAATACCGCGCCTCTATCTTTGTTATTAACTTATAAAGAATTATAAGCCATGAACAATATAAAATCAATGTAAATATCAGGTAATAGACTTTTTTTATATAAACAATTGATAATTCTATTTTCTATCCATAAAATTTATATTTCTTACCATTGATGCTAATTCCCACTGTAAAATATGCTACGATAATAATTAAAAGCAGGAGAACTAAAATCAACCCTACTATGGACATACTAGCAACCACAACTATTCCTGCAAAGGATAATACTAGAATTATTATTATAGGCAACAGGAATAATACAAGCCACTTCACAAAAATATTACCCTTTTCATTTTCTCCAATGCTTATTCTTACAAACCTTGGTGCAAGTAAAAGTGCTATTGCAGCCCAAATTACTATTGCTAGAACAGCTAACATAAATATCCCTCCTGTTTTACTATATTTTAGTGAATAATCTTACCAAAATCATTCTATAAGTTAATAATACTAGAAACTTGGCAAACAGTAAACATAATGTAAAAAAAAATAGCTTCAATTTATTCAATACTACTGCTTACTTTCATGTTGCTCCTTCTATTCTTAATGATGTAAAGTATTATTATACAAGTTCCAATTT
>JARDZI010000252.1 GCA_029240935.1 Clostridiales bacterium | reverse complement strand
TCACGTGCCTGGCACTAGGGGTTTATTTATATACATAATAAAGATAATCAGGTTCCCAATCTGACCAAGCCCTGTAATCATTTTCTTTAAGTTTTTCAATAAGCGAATGATCCTCTGGAGGGATTGAGGTAATTGGCCAACCTTCTACTTTATCCTTTAAATTTACTAGAAGATAATTCATAAATGTATCTATTCCTTCAAAGGTATCTTCAACACATTCAAAATAAATATCACTCTTTAGCATTACAATTCCTCTAAATCCATTCACAGTTATAAGATTGTTATTTCTTTTATATTCATTGAAAAGCTCTATTGTAGGTTCTTGAAACATAAATGCAATAGGTAGTAGGTTGTCTCTTTTTTTGAAATATGGAAGTTTTATGAACTCATCATAGCCTATATTCCATGACCTTACATCGAAATCCCTGGGTTTTAATGCTGGATCAATTTGTTCATAGCCTTTATCTACAATTAAGTACTTTTTTTCAAGCTTAAAATCCATTTTACTCATTAGGTTAATACTTTCTACATTAGAAATATGAGTTCCAAAGCCTATTTTGTTAATGTTGCCTAGTACCATCTCATCCTTTGCTATATTTAAAAGATATTCGCTAATTCCCCTTGCAATTTTCAAACCCCTATAACCTTTATGTACCCTTAAGCCTTCGAGCCAACCTGAACCATCATAAAGTATTGTATACTTACCAACACCAACTACCTTGTTTTTTTCTACGTCTACTGCTCCTAGAAAAAAACCATTATCATCCACCCATTTATTAAATACAAGAGGAAGGTAGTCATATCCATCCCATATATCCTTTGAAATATCTAATATATCATTATAATCCTCATGGGTAAGCTTTCTATATTCAATCATACAATTCTCTCCCTTATTATTTTCTAAAACATATTATACCATTATTTGCACAAGGAAGCATAAATTATTAGTAAAATTCTAGCTTTTCTCACCTACAAATGTAGAGCCTAATATTAATAACCCACCAAGTATCTGTATTATGTTTACAGGTTCACTTAGAATAAGAGTTCCAAACAATATTGCTGAAACTGGGTCAATGTAGCTCAATATGGCAGCGCTTTGGGCCTTTACATTTTTAATTGCTGAAAAATATATTAAATATGCTATTCCTGTATGGACAATGCCAACTACAAGAATTAATAGTAAAATATTTGATCCTTCAATATGAAGTTGCCCTCTGCTGATTATAAATGGAAGAAGTACTAATGCAGCTGTGGTTATTTGAATAAATGTCATATCAAAACCAGAGAAGTCCTTTATATATTTGTTTAAAAGAACAACTCCTGCATATAAAACTGCAGCCAATACTCCAAATACCATACCTAGCCTATGGTTATATTGTCCCATGCTAACATTAGATTGATTGCTCAATATTAAAAATAATCCAGCCAATGCCCCAAATACGGAAAGTAATCTAACCGGAGTTAATTTTTCCTTTAGCACTATTGGGGATAATAGCATTATAAACACTGGAGCAAAATAATAGCTAAGGGTTGCATTGGATATAGTTGTGTATTTGTATGACTGAAATAGCAATACCCAATTTAGCCCTATTGCAGCGCCAGAAGCAAGTAAAAGAAGAAGATTCTTTCTACTGTAGATGCTTTTGTTCTTTTTTCTATTAAAAATTCCAATAATCAATAAAAAAACTGCTGCCACTGCAGCTCTCATAAATGCGATTTCCAGGGAAGGCATATTTATATATTTAACAAATATACCAACACTTCCCCAGATTATCATGGATATAATAATTTGTATTGTTGATTTCATAGGAAGTATACTCCTTTATTCAGCGTTATCTAGTTTACATAAAAAAAGATAAGAGTTAAACTACGAATAGTTAACTCTTATCTTCCTTTTGTTATTATAGTATATTCAAAAAACATGGACTTGTCAAGAAAAACTTTGAAAAAATATGAAATAGCTATAATTACCCTCTATATATCCTTATTATGTATGGGAAGATGGAATATAGTCAAAAATAGTATTTTGATTTTTGGTTATATTTATAATAATATAGATGTACGTGTTTATTTTATAAAAAGGGAGGTGCTGCCATATGCCTGCAGAAAAACATCCTGCATATAAAGAAGAGTTTGAACGTTTAGACTATACACTTGGTTATGTAAATAAAAGTTTAAACAATATACTATTTGAAAAGGAAAAGCTAGATGAGGAAGTATCCAAAAATTTTAGGCATTTTGATTCATCAAGCAGTGATAGCTATATTGGACTAATGATTGGAACCATGTTTCAGGGAAGTATGGAGCTAAGGCTTAGAAAATTAAAGGATGCAGTAAGTAAGCCCTACTTTGCAAGGATTGACTTTAGGGAAGAAAACAAGCAAGGAAATGAGAAAATATATATTGGAAAGCTATCTCTAATGAGGGAAGAGGATCAGGAGTTAATAATTGTTGACTGGAGAGCTCCTGTTGCAAATCTATATTATGAGGAGAGATTAGGAGAATGCAGTTATGTTTGCCCAGATGGCAGGATAGGCGGAGACCTCTCACTAAAAAGGCAATTTTCAATAAATGAGGGTAAACTTAAAGACATATTTGATATAGATATTACTACAAATGATGAATTCCTTCAGTCCTATTTAGGAGCAAGTGCGGATAACAGACTTAAGGATATTGTAACCACAATACAAGCTGAACAGAATAGGATAATAAGGGCTGACATGTGGACACCTCTGATTGTTCAAGGAGCTGCAGGAAGTGGAAAGACAACCATTGCACTTCATAGAATTGCATATCTTATATATACCTATGAGAGAACCTTTAAACCGGAAAACTTCATGATAATTGCTCCAAGTAAGTTTTTTCTAAACTATATATCAGATGTTCTTCCAGAACTTGGTGTTGAAAAGGTAAAGCAGACCACCTTTGAGGAGTTTGCAATGGAGCTTATAGGGCGGAAGTTCAAATTCAGAGATGAGTATGAAAAGCTTACTATGTTTGTTAATCATAGAATTTCTGATGAAGAGGCTAGAAGAAACGAGCTGGTAAGGGGAGCCTCAGAATTAAAGGCTTCAATGCTATTTAAGAAAGCAATAGATAGATATATAGAAACCATAGAAAAAGATTTTATACCTAAGGAAGATTTTAAGGTAGGTCCAATAGTTCTTTTTAAATACAGTGAAATTAATGATTTATTTACTAGAGAGTATAGGAACCTCCCAATGACAAGAAGAGTTAATGAAATTAAGAAGCATTTAACAAACAGACTTAAGGCAAGAAAGGGAAGCATAATTGAAAAGCTTCAGTATAATTGTGATAGAAGGGTTGTACTTCTTAAGGATTCCATGGAAGATAATGATGAAAGAAGAAGCTTAATCATTGAAGCAATCGATAATAAGGATGATACTATCAGGATTATTGAAGGTCAGTCGAAGGTCGCAGTAAGGGAATATATAAAAAGAATCTCAAAGCTTGACCCCTATCAGTATTATGTGGATTTTATTACAAAGGAAGAAAACTTTGATGTAATAATGGAAGGAATGGTTGATAGGGAGCAAATAGAGTTCACAAGAAAGTATTCCAAAGAAATATTAAAATCAAGTTTTATTGAAATAGAGGACCTAGCTCCTATTATATATATTAAATATTGTATATATGGAATGGATGAAAAAATTCCTGTAAAGCATGTTGTAATCGATGAGGCTCAGGATTTCAGCGCCTTTCAGCTTTATGTATTAAAGAAAATAATAAAGGACAGCTCCTTTACAATACTTGGTGACCTTTGTCAGGGCATTCACTCCTATAGAGGTACAAAGAACTGGAAGGATATAATGGAAAACGCATTTGAAGACAGCAGAATTCAGTATCTAACCCTAGAGCAGAGCTACAGAACCACAGTTGAAATAATGGATGCTGCTAACAAGGTTATAGATAAACTCCATGACGAAAATCTTGTAACTGCAAAGCCTGTAATACGCCATGGGGAAGAGGTTAAGGTATTGGTAAAAAACAGCTTAAAAGAAATTGCAGAGGATATTGATAAAAAGATAAAGGCTCTTGTGAAGGAAAACATCAAATCAGTAGCAGTCATTTGTAAAACCATGGAGGAATGTCAGGAAATATACTCATATTTAAAAAAGGCTAAATATTCCCCATATATAATAACCGGCAAGGAAAAGGAATATAAAAGCGGAATTGTAGTACTACCATCCTACCTGGCAAAGGGTCTCGAGTTTGATGCAGTAATGATTGCAAACGCCAATGGGGAGGAGTACCAGGAAAATGAATTGGATATAAAGCTTCTGTATGTGTCTATGACAAGACCACTTCATAGGCTCTATATTTATTCTGAGGGAGAACCATCAATGCTGCTAGAGGGTATATAGATTAATATGGAACACCTCACATTCAGCCTACCGTAGGGGCGAACAGTGTTCGCCCCTACAAGTTTCATGATTTTTTGTGCCAGCAAGCTGGCGTGGTGGTTAATATGAAAGTCAATACCAAATCAACGCCAAAGGCGTTGTCATCCTGAACAGAGTGAAGGATTTTTTGTGATCCCTTGGCGAGATTCTTCACTGCGTTCAGAATGACAGATTCCAACTTTCATTCTTTTTTGTGCCAGCAGGCCGACTTGGGAGTTTATACAAAAACACCTTATTTGAAAAATTTGCATATTTGTGGTAAATTTTATTAGTAACATTGATTGGCATATTTTATAATGTTTGGTACTGGAGGGTAATAAAAATGTTCACAAATGAGAAAAAAATGAAAATATTGTTATACGGCATAATTGGTGCTGCAGTCTTAACTGCTTATGGGTCATTGGTTATGGGTACAGGTATAAATTCACTGTATTATTTTGGATTTGTTATTACACTTGGACTTGCTTTTGCTGCTATAAAAATTCAAGGAAGAATAAAATTAATGAAAGCATCAAGAATCCTAAGGGAGGAGTGGGGTGTTCCTAAAGAGAGGAAAAGGGACATAAAGGAAATAGGTGAATTGTTCAGGTATATAGTTAAAGATAATTCTGATAAGTTTTATATTGATGATCAAACCTGGGATGACTTAGTTATGAATGATATCTATAGAATTATGGATAGAACCCACTCTACTCCAGGGGAACAGGTATTATACAGCATTTTGAGAACTCCTTTAATG
>JARDZI010000251.1 GCA_029240935.1 Clostridiales bacterium | reverse complement strand
GAGCTACTTTTACTTCAACAGGTATTATGAATGCTGTAAATAATGCTCTTTCACAAGCTTTAATAAGTGGAACCCTTCCAAGCAGCCAGCAGCTGCCAGAGAATCGTGGACATAATGAGGGCTCTGGAGGAAAAGGAAGACACTAATTAATATATTACTCTGATTCATTACAAGAATTTTATTTGTAACCATCATTGCAAATGTGCCAGATAGGGCTGGAAGGAGACCTTTTCTCCCTTCACCATACCTGGCCACTATTTTTCTCACATATTGTTATGACTGCTTAGGTTGAAAATTTGTCTTCTCACAGGTGGTTGTTGCCCATACCATACATGGATCTATATTTTTAATATAATCCTTGATTGTTAATTCAATAAGTACATCAGGAAGCAATGATAACTCTTTATTACTTCTTATAAGCTTATAAAATTCTGTAGAATAACTAATCCTAATTTTTGAGTTATTAAGTCTAAAGTACTTAACTTCGCCATAGCAATTTGGTTTACCACCTGAAGGTTCTCCTATTAGAATTGCCTTTGTTTTGTACTTCAGAGAGTAAGCATTCAACAAGGCAGATGAAAAGGTTTCCCTTCCTAGTATTACATAAATTCCACCTTCCCTGTTGAGCTTTTTGCTTTTACTCAACTCACTAATAAAAGGATCAAGCAGGGTGGAGTTTCCTCCAAGATTATTTCTAATATCTATAACCAGCCTTTTTACATCATTACTATTTATAAAATTCATTAAATCAACACAAAAATCTCTAACTGAAATTTCAGTCATGTCCATACAGCGATTGTAGTTGAAATACAGGGTGCTCTTTTCCTTAACAAAAAAGCTCCAATAATTCTTATCAATATTCCTTCTATATAAGGGAATATCAACTTGAGATAAACCTATATCTTTAAGTAGCTTCCCCTGGATTTCATTATAACTATTTGAAGGAATAACTATATTTACCACTTCACCATTGACTTTCTGAATTGTTAATTCCACATTATCCATATTGTCAATTATCTCAAGTCCATATAATGCTTCAACAGAGGAGAGATATCTTGGCAGTTGAGCCTTTAGAAAGGATTCGTTCTCATATGAAATAATGGATTTCAACTCAGAGATTACCTCCTCCATTGGAATTTCATTTAAGTGTGTTACTCTACAGTTTAGAAACTCTTTGTTCTTCAATAAAGCTGCAACAATATAAACCCCCTCTGGAAAGCAATAAAATTCAAAGGGAATACTTCTTGTAATGGGCAGGCTAGCAGAGGTATGTGCATCTCTAACCTCAGCAACTATTTTTGCAATTTCTGTAATAATCATTAAGTTATCATATTCATCAATGTTATTTATTAGATTTTCTATTTCATCATTAAACCTTTTTTTTCATTTGGAAGAATAAATTTTTGTGAAGCTTAGGCAATTCTAGTGCCAGTTGCTCTATATCCTCTTTCCATTTAATAAATCTGGTATCTGCCATGCTACCTCCTGAATTTCTTAAAAATTAATGTAGTTGTTAAATTCATATATATTTATATAATAACACATGAATTAAACACCTACATTAAACTTTGTAAGTCCAAATGAAAATTAGATGACAGGGAGCTGAAATCCATAATTGAGTCTCTAGTTTATGACTCCCATAATGTGTTTTTTAAGAGTAAATATACCTGATTTATTATTTTATAATTCTACATACTAAGTATGAAGTAAAAATTAGAGGAGGTCACATTGATGATACAAAATAATGATGGTAAAAAAGTCGACCTGAGTAATAAAGGGAATATATCAAGCACAGTAGGTGGTAATGGCAAGCAGGGAACTACAGGCATGAATAATTTGAACTTAAGCAATTCAGACTTAAACAATTCAAGCCAAACTTCCTCCACAGCAAACCAAATGGTTCAACAGCTTGAACAATCTGAAAGAAATAACAAGCAGTTACTTCAAAACCTTGCACAATCCGAGCAAAAAAATCAAACTACTCTTCAACAATTAAGTAATGATGAAAAACAAGCATCAAGAAATCTTCAACAGCTTGCAAATGCTGAAGGTAATGCTGATAGTAAGCTAAATCAGCTTTCAAATTTAATAAATGATCCAAATAAGAAAAACACTTTAAAATAGTACTATAAAATAGATTAGCTTGCTAATAGTGCATAAGTTTTTTATATTGCCATGAGTCTATAATATAAATATACCTTCACATACTCTCATGTAGAATATGTGGAGGTATATCATTTTTATTACTATATATCTTTTATCCTTGCATAGTGGTATTGTATTGGCAGCAACATGAGACATTTGCATACAGGTGAGTTTAGTTTTTTGGGCAAGGACCACTACAATTATCTTGTGTGACTGTCAACTGCTTATAAGTATTACTTAAAAACAGACTTCAAATAAACAACTGTATATCTGATTCAAGTGCATCCTTTAAGTAACCCTTTGCCTCCATCATCTCAACCTCTGGCAGGAGCTCCTCGATTTTCAGTCCCATAACATCCATTGAAAGCTTGCAGCAATAGAACTTTACTCCTTTTTTCCTTGCACCATTTAAAAAGTTAGTAAGGGTTGGCACATTTTCATCATTCATCATCTTTTTTAACATTTTCTCTCCAATGCCTGCCATATTCATTTTTGAAAGGGGTAAGTCCTCAGGACCCTTTGGAGTTACAACCCCAAACATTTTTTCAAAAATGGTTTTATCCTCAAGGGATAGTTTTTCAGGATCCCTTAAAAGCATTAATCCCCAAAATGCGAAAAACATAGTCACATCAAGCTCCATCTCCCTGGCTGTATTTGCAAGTACAAGTGCTGCAAGGGCTTTGTCATATTCTCCACTGAACATTATAATGTTTAATTTCTTAGCCAATAAACTCCCTCCTCAAATCCTCAGATAAGCTTATTTTTGCTTAAATGCCAATCTTTATTCAGATAAAGTGTTTTCACAAATAACTACAGTGGGAACTTGGCTTTAAATAAGCCTACAAATCAAAGCAGCTTTGTATTGCCCTATTCTGGACAAAGAACCGTCCATGGCTTCACACAATTAAGCCTGCCCCACATAAAAAAGCTTCTGCCCATAACACATGTGGGCAGAAGCTTTTTTCACATTGGTTCTTCTAGTCCAAAAACTCTACAATAAAGAAAATTTCATCTTCATTAATTTCATAAGTTATTTTCCCATTATTTCTTGTAAGAAGCTCACTGCATATAAACAGTCCTAACCCAGAGCTTACCATTTCTATATCTCCATAATTATATTTAACAAAGGGCTCTAATAGGTGCTCCCTTATCTTATCCGGAATAGGCAAGGTACTGTTTCTTATCCTAATAATATATGGATTATTATTAATATTTTCTATGTAAACCTTTTTATCCCGACTGTATTTAATTCCATTCTCAATGAGATTTTTAAAAACAACTCTTATTTCTTCTTTAACCCCATAAATTTGCTTATCCACAATTCCTACTTCAATTTGCACCTGCTCCTTTTCCAGGGTCAGTTCCAGCTCCTTAGTCATTTCTATTAATAATGCCTTTATATTAAAGCTTTCACATACCTGCTCTATTTTTCCCATACCCCTTGCTACAATTAACATATTTCCTATAAGGGTATAGATTCTGTTAGCTTCTAATATAATCCTCGAATAAATTTTTCTTTGTTTATCCTCCTCAATTCCACCCTGATCTAAAAGCTCTCCATAGCCTTTAATAGCAGTAATTGGGGTTTTCATTTCATGGGTTGCATAATTGAAAAAATCCTTTGTTTCCCTCTCTAGTTCCTCTATTCTTTTCTTTTCAATATAAAGCTGCTCCATCTGCTTTGTTATTCTGCCCTGCATTCTATTAAAATGCTCGGTTAAATTTGCAATTTCATCATTGCCCCTAACCGGAAGCTCCCTTGTATAATCTCCTTCTCCAATAAGCTTCATACCTCCACTTAATTCCTTCAATGAACTTGTTATCTTTGCCAGCCACAGGAAAAGGATTACTAGCATTATTATGTATAATATAGTCTCCACTATTATTATTTGAGTCATTATTTTTTTATAATTGAGATATTCATCTCCATAATTTTTTTGCAGCACAAGAGTTCCCTTATAATCATCCTTTATAAACATGGGATAGGTATAGGTGGCATAGAAGCCTTTCTCAACTAATGACATATAAAGAATTGAAGCCTTTTGCTTGCTCTCTATTAGAATATCTCTTTTATGAATTTCATTTAACACTCTACCTGTAAATGCAATGTTATTATTTTCATCCTCATCAATTGAAATATAGCAGCCATATCTCTTGTTTACTGTATTTAACATAGGTAATAGCTTGTCCTTGATAGTATTGCCCTCTTCCAAGGAATCATATATATACTGCTGTTCTACTTCCTTATATGTAATGCTTTTTATTTTATCCATATCATTAGAAATATATCTTTTAAGATTTTCTCTAAATACCGCCCACATAATTGCATTTGTAATCACATGTACCATCAAACTTACTAACACTATCCCCAGGATAATTTTACTTCTTACACTTTTAAACATACATCTACCTCATCACATAGCCCTTTCCAAAGACTGTTTCAATGAGTGAATCCTTTTCCAGTCCAAGCTTTGCTCTAAGTCTTCTAATGTGAACATCCACAGTTCTAGAATCTCCATAATAATCATAGCCCCATACATTTGTTAACAGTTCTTCTCTTGAAAACACATGATTTCTATTGGTTAATAAATAGGAAAATAGATCCCATTCTCTTCTTTTAAGGACCACTTCCCTATCCTCCTTAAATACCCGCTCTCCCTTAACATCTACAGTAATACCCTGATCTATTGTAACTATAACATCCACCCTATTATGTGTCTCCTTTTCCAGACTTCTAAATAAGGCCTTCACTCTTACAACTACTTCTTTAATCTCAAATGGCTTTGTAATATAATCATCTGCCCCAAGCTCTAACCCAACTATTTTATCAAAAATATTATCCTTAGCAGTTATCATAATTACTAAATATTTATCTGATATTTGCTTACAAATTTCAAACCCATCAATGTCAGGAAGCATAACATCAAGTAAAATCATGTCTGGAATAAATTTTTCTATTTCAGCTATCCCACTTTTGCCGTCAAATGTACTTCTTACTTCATACCCTTCCTTTTTAAAGGCCAAGGTAAGTATGTCATTAATAGAGTATTC
>JARDZI010000250.1 GCA_029240935.1 Clostridiales bacterium | reverse complement strand
AAGGCAATAAATGAAGAAGAGTTTAAGAAGTCTAATATAATGATTAAAGAGAAAATAGGTGAATATATTTCAAAGTCTCTATATAAGGCAGAAAAGATAACTGAAAAGGATAATGAATTTATATCTGCATACTATACAGCAAAGTTTTCAAATGAGCTTGAGGAGGTATATGTAAAGGTAGTTTTTTCTGAAGTGGATGGTAAAAAATATGTTGCTGGGTTATGGTTTGACTCACCTAATCTAAGAAAAAAATAGCATTAGATGCTAGACACATGGACAGATGTAGCAGGAATAAAACCTGAGAATTTTATAAACAATTACTATTGAGGAGATGGGTTTATGAGTAAAACAAAGAAGTTTGGGTGGATATTATTTGGATTGACTACAATAATCAATATAGTATTTTTCCCTTTTCTACCTGATAGTCTGGCAATTCAATTTAATGCAAGTGGAATAAGTAGAACTGTATCAAAGCCACTTGGACTTGTAATTATGCCAATTATAATACTTATTATTAACCTTGCTTATGGGAATGATGAAAGTAAAAAATCAAGCATAATACTGGGAGGAGTAATATTATTTGCTGCTAACCTTGGAATTAGTATTGTTAATCTGATTATTGCAAAATGAGGGAAACCTCATTTTTTTATAACATTTTAAAAACATATTGAATTATATTTTGGGGTATACTATAATTAAGACATACCCCCACTGGGGGAGGGAGGTGTAAAAATGAATGAAGAACAATTAAAGGCAGTTAAATATTTAAAAACAGTAAGAGGACAGGTTGATGGTATATTAAAAATGCTAGATGAGGGAAGATACTGTGTAGATATATCTAATCAAATAGCTGCATCCCAATCCCTTTTGAAAAAAGCAAACATGCTTATACTTAAGCAGCATATGAACCATTGTGTAAAAGAAGCGTTTTTACATGATAAAGGAGAAGAAAAGGTTAATGAAATAGTTGATATGCTTGAAAAGCTAATAGACAAGTAATTGAAGTATTTTTGTTACTAGGGTATAAGGTTAATGAAAATTCGAAACTATATAAAATATAAGATATGCTAAACTGCATATTGATAAATCGAGGAGGAAGTAAAATGAAAAAGAAATTAAATATTGAAGGAATGTCATGTATGCACTGCGTAAAGCATGTTAAGGAAGCTTTATCAGAAGTGGCAGGTGTTAAATCAGTAGATGTAAATCTTGAGGGAAAATACGCAATAGTAGAGGTAGATAACGCATCAGAGGAAGCAATGAAGGCAGCAGTAGCAGATGCAGGATATGATGTGGTTGGAGTTCAAGAGGCTTAATAGTGCCAGGCACGTGACAAGTGACAAGTTGATGTACTTCTAATGTAATATGACTGGGGCATATGATTTGTGAAGGAAAAAGCCCTCAAAAAGAGATTTTTTAAAAATTGTGTTTAATAAGGTACCTTGTCGCTCTAAAGGTAGTGAAGATTTTTAAAATCCTGCACTACCTTAAGAACGACAAGGTAATACTTTTTTAAAAAATATGTTTTTGTTAGTTTTAAGACAGCTCCTTCTATTTATTCAATAATTGTCATTATCTCATCTATTGGCTTCCTAGGTGGGCGTTTGAACTCCATTGATTCTGGAACTCCAAGGGGCGTCATTGCAGCAAGGTAGTAGCCTTCTTTTTCAAAGCCAATGTATTCAGAAATTTCTAATGCTGCATAGTTTGGACCTGTCATCCAACAGGTGCCATAGCCCATATTAGCAGCAGCCAGCATGAAGTTTTCCATAGCAGCACCGATGTTCTGTATTCCAGGTGTTGGCCTTAAAAGGTCATCAATAATAGCCTGGGAGGCTCCCATACTTTTTAAAGCCTCATGCCCAGAAACAGGATATGGACCTGCATATACAAGTACTAATACAGGTGCATCCTTAACAAAGGTTTGAAATCTTAAGGCTTTGGCAAAGCTCTCCTTTACCTTTTCATCCTTGATGTTTGCAGCTATTTCCAAATTTCTTTTCTCAATAACCTTGGTAACTCCCTCTTTAACAGAATCCTTTTTAATAATTATAAAATGCCAATTCTGCAGGTTTTTTCCCGAAGGAGCATATTCTGCAGCTCTTATCATTTCTTTTATATCATCCATTGGAACCCCTTCATCTTTAAACTTTCTAATGCTATGTCTTTTATAAATAAACTCCAAATCTGTCATGTTTTTCCTCCCATAAATTCTACTTTACTATATTTTATTACATAATGTTTAATATCTCAAATGGCATAAAATTTGTATTTTATAAAACCGTTAAGCAGAATAAATATAATAGTATTAGTTTATATTTAAAAGCTTGCCCATAAATAGTATTGTTCCAGTTGTGTCATCGGCAATAATAAACATAAAGGGTCTGTCTGCAATAAAAGCTATTGGCTCCATAGCAGATGTATTCTTCACTTCTACACTAGTTACCGCAGCAGCTTCACTTCCTTTTTCATTTACTTCAATAACTGCCTTATGAAATACATTGCTTATAAATAAATCCTCTCCTATACCAGAGAAATCAGCATGATCACTAAAAGCCTCTCTCATGCCAAGGGATTCAAGGCTTCTATTAAGATTCTTAATGCCATACTCAAGTTTAAACTTTGGTATTTCCAGTACAACTTCATCTACTTCTGTAATATTTTCATAAATATTCTTCCATTCTTCAAGGCTCATATTTTCAACAAATGTGTTTATATTAACCCCTTCATTAGGAAGAAGGCAGTACATGGATGTTTTACCATTACCATAGGGAAGCCTTACGGCTTTATAGTCATCACCTTTCATGTATTCAATCTTTCCTCTGCGACTCATCATACTGACATTTTGAACATTACCATTGAAGGTTTTGAAAGCATGGTTGTAGGTGTTTTTGAGATCAAATTGAGTGCTCCATTCTCCCTTGAAATAAATAGCATTAATCAGATACATAACAACCATTGGGTCTATTGGAGGTTCAAGCATTTTATCAATTTTACCTTTGGTTGCATTAGAAATCCACTTGTTTATTGTATTAGCTGCAGAATTCTTTGAAAAATCCAAAGTATTGATTTCTGCATTAAAATTATTTCTATTATTCGAAAGAAAATCTTCCCTTATATTTTCGCCATCTCTAATCCATATTGAATTTGCGATATTTAACTCTACTTTTTTATCAATGTTATCAAGATATTTAAGCAGGTTATTAAAGCTTTGATTTACTGTAGTATTATCAATATCCTTAAAGCCAAGGGCTTTTTCCATGGCCAACCTTGTTGTTGAATTTGCACCATTATAAGTCATAGTTAATGCTGTGGAAATACTAATTGGAGATATAAAAATACTTTTATCTGAATCTTCACCATTAAGCTCCTTAAAGATGTTAAATGCGAATCCACTGTTACCATCAACTATTCTTGTTTTAATCTTATCAGTATTGTATCCCTTGGGTTTAGTTCCTGTATCTGTACCACAAGCTGTAAAAGTTAATGAAAAAAGTGTAACACTTAATAAAATTCCAATTATCTTTTTCATAATATTCTCCTATCTGATTTATTTGCTCTTTAACATTAGATTATATATACATAGAAAAGTTCGATTTATTATGAATTCTTTTTATTTTAAAACTCAAAAATGGTATAATATTTTATAAGGATTTTATGGGCAGTTTCTTTTCGATATTGAAACTATTGTGAAAATAAACGGGTGGTTTTTGATTTTCTCATCTAAGTTTATTTACAACAAGTCTAAATAAGAAAGCTTATAGTATATACAGTAAAAAAATTACGTGCTGATATCCAAGCTTATCTTCTATGTCTGCTTCTATTTTTATAAGCCAAGGCAAAAGCCTGGATTACAACGTAAAACTATATCTAGACTATACAATTTATATGGTAAAAAGGGGAGGTACATTATGAAAATAATTGATATGAGAAGTGATACTGTAACACTTCCAACTGAGGAAATGAGAAGAGCAATGTGTGAAGCAGAGGTTGGTGATGATGTATACGAGGATGACCCAACTATGAAAGAACTAGAACAACTTGGAGCAAGGCTTTTAGGCAAAGAGGCAGGATTGTTTGTACCAAGCGGTACCTTTGGAAACCAGTTGGCCTTACTTACCCACTGCCTTAGAGGGGATGAAGTAATTCTTGAGGAAAATAGTCATATAATTGAGCATGAGGTTGGAGGCTCTGCAGTTATTGCAGGAGTTCAACTTAGAACAGTAAAGGGAAAAAATGGAGCAATGAATCCTGAAGATGTTAGAAAAGTAATTAGAGAAAATGATATACACTATCCTAAAACAGGACTTATATGTATGGAAAATGCTCATTCTTGTGGTGCCGTTCTTCCACTTGATAATATGAGGGCAATATATAAAATTGGAATAGAACACAATATTCCAGTACACATAGATGGTGCAAGAATATTCAATGCAGCAATATCACTTGGTGTGGATGCTAGTGAAGTAGCCCACTATGGGGATTCAATAAATTTATGCCTTTCTAAAGGCCTTGCAGCACCTGTTGGATCATTACTTATTGGAAGCAAAGAGTTTATAGCTAAGGCCAGGAAAAATAGAAAGCTTATGGGTGGTGGAATGAGACAGGCAGGAATTCTAGCTGCTTCTGGAATTGTTGCATTAAATAAAATGGTAGACAGGTTAAGGGAAGACCATGAAAATGCAAAGCTATTTGCTGAAGAAATATCAAAGATGGATAAAATTAATGTTAAAATGGACAGACTTGATATAAACATGGTGTACTTTGAAATCCAGGGAAGCCCAATTAGCTCTGAGGAGCTTGTTGAAGTCCTAAAGCAAAAGGGAATAAAGATTAACGGAATTGATAAGGGTGAGTATAGATTTGTAACTAATAAGGATGTAACCAGGGAAGATGTATTATATGTGGTAGAGATTCTAAAAGAAATAGTTAAATAGCAAAACAGCATGTATTGGTTTCCAATACATGCTGTTTTGCTATTTAGATGAAAAATATATTTTAGGAATAATGGTAATAATATTGGAAGGATGAGTCACAAGTCGTCTATTTTTAACAGAAACATTTTAACTACTATATGTTCTAGGGACGAACAGTGTTCGCCCGCAATTGCACATTATGATAAAGGCATAGTCCAAAATCCAGGTGCCTCACGGGCGAACACTGTTCGCCCCTACGGTGTGCTTGTAATTTATAACGCATTACCCCACATAAATATATTATCTTTAGTGAGAAATTAGGCT
>JARDZI010000020.1 GCA_029240935.1 Clostridiales bacterium | reverse complement strand
TCTCCCTCATCTAAAAGTTTATATTTTAAATAAAATTTTTATACTAAACTAATTATTGATAAAATACGAACTATTATAATATAGCATATAAATCTTTTAGTATAAAGTTCAAATTTTTTCTATTTTTATAACTGATATTCTGCATAATATAATGTATAAACTTTTTTAATTCATAGACCATATGTAACATATACAAAAAAATCAGCACTATTCCTCTAAATTCTATTAAAATTCTAAATTTTTGACAATTTTTATAATAAAAATACATTTACAATTTTATTTATGTGTTATAATATTAATAATATTGTCTATAAGTATATTTTTTTAATTAAAGAGCTCAACAATTTTGATATAAATAATATTTTTTCCTTATATTTCACATGGGAGGTAATCTGATGTTAAGAAAAAAGAAAACCGAAAATACTGAGGAGATTGTTCCACAGGCAGTATATTTCACCTCTGACGAAAAAATCGAAAATGAAGATTTCTCTGATGATTCTTCTTCAAAAAAGAAGAAGCCATTAATGGAGATTTTGGGCTTAATTGAAAAAATCGAAAATAGTCAGAACGCAATGTCAAACCTGATAGAAAAAGAAGAAACCATAGAAACAAAAGAAAAGGTAGTTGAAAGCATCAATTTAAATTCTAATGAGGCTAAAGACATCCAGATTGATGCAAATGTCCATAATACTGAAGATGAAACTGAAAAGTTATATCAGGAAAAACTAGATATAAATGAAATATATAGTAAGTTTGGTCCATCAACGAAGGACACAAACACTATATATATAATTGATAGCTTCTTAAAAGCCTTACCTGATAACCTTCCATCAGATATAAAACTTCAATCAGTATTAGGTATAATAGACGCTTCAAAAATGGATATTGAGCAATTACTAAATGACGGAGATAAAAGACTAGAAGTGCTATCCCAATTCTTTAAGAATTTTATGGATAGAAATGATAAGGTAATAAATGAAAATGAGAGAGAAATTAGCATTCTAACAGAAAAAATAAACCACCACAATAAAATAATTGAGGGTAGAAAAAAACTTCAAGAGGAGCAAAAGTCTGTTGTAAAATTCGAAGTTCAAAAGATTGAAAATATCATTAATTTTGTACAGAATAAAAAACAATAAATGGAAGTGTTTAGATGAGAGGATATAGATTAACTACACTTGGTAAAGTAGTCCTATTTTCATTCCTTTTCCTGCTTATATTAAGCACTGCATATACTGTTAAAGCTTTTATTTATCGTAATGGTAATAATAACCTACATATTACCTCTAGCAAGAGTGTGTTTAAGACACAAAATAATAATATTAATATTTTAGATAGCATTAGTATTCCATATGCTAATAATGTGGATGTATCTGTAAATACTGCTATTGATGAATTAAAAAATACAAGAGTGACTATTTATTTTGAACCAGATGATTATCTTCTAAGAAATCAGTACTATGAAGCTCTGGACATGTTTGCTAATATTGCTGATGTTTTAAAGGATTTTATTATAGAAGTAGAAGGAAATTGTGCTACTGTTTATACAGATGTTGTAGATAATAAAAATAATATGATTAGCTACAACCTTTCTTTATCAAGAGCTAAATCCGTTTTAAACTATCTTCAAAAAAAGGGTATTGATCCAAATAGAATTGTTATTATCGGAAATGGTTCTAATAAGCCCATTAAAGCCAATACTACAGAAGAAGAAAGAAAATATAACAGAAGAGTAGAAATTAGTTTTAAGTTGAAGAGGAAATAGCGCAGCATAATCTATAGAAGATATTATGCTTGTACCTTATTTGAATATGTAATTATTTTTATTATAATAAACAACCTTCAAGGTTAAATATATAAACAAGCTCCATATTTTTATGAGGCTTGTTTTTTATTAATCTTGATATTCTACTTCTGCTAGAAATATATATCAGAAAATTCAATGTTTATTCTCTCCAAATTACTTTGGTGAACATGGCTTTTTTCATTAATAATTTTTTCATCTAAATAATTATTCTTTGGGAGCTCCATTATAAACTCACTGCCCTCACAATAACTACTGTTTAACCTTATACTCCCTCCATGCATCTCTACAAGGGACTTTACAAGGGATAATCCAATTCCGCTTCCCTCATGATCTCTGGAAAGGGACTTGTCTACTTTTTGAAATCTATCAAATATTAAAATTTCTTTGCCCTTCGGTACACCAATTCCTGTATCCTTAACAGAAATAAATATTTTATTTTCCTTATTCCATACATTGACTGTTATGTATCCTGGTGAATTGGTAAACTTTAAAGCATTGGATAGAAGATTAAGCATTATTCTTTTAATTATATCTGAATCATACATCATAATAATCTCTTCCGAATCCGTATCGAATGTAAGTGTTATTCCCTTATTCTCAATAAATTCTTTAACAGAAAGGGTTATATCTTCAATGGTGCTTACAATATTACATTCTTCAGGTGAAATATTAAAATACCCCGTATCTATTTTACTAATATCAATCAGATTATTCACCAATCTCACTAATCTATAACAATTTTGTTTCATTAATTTCATATAATTGCCAATCTTATCTCTACATTCACTAGCTGGTGAATCCTTTATTACAATACTTGATAGTTGAAGAGCACTTAACATTACATTCAAAGGAGTCCTAAACTCATGGGATATGTTTGAAAAAAATTCTGTTCTCATTTTATCATATTCTACTACCTCAAATAGCTCCTTTGTGTTCTTCTCCATTCTCTTTTTTAATTCCTCTGTCTGCTTTCTTTCTGATATATCCCGTGAAATAACTAAATATACTGGTTCTTCACCATTGGGAATAAGCTTTACAGCAGTCTCCCTCAGCAAAATCTCTCCATTAATCTTTTTAATATAACAATCTTCTCTAAATGGAATATATCCCTTCTGCCGCAATTCATTCTCATATTCTTGAATTCCTGATTTATTAGATGGATAGAGTGTAATAAAATCCGTTATATCCTTCCCAACAACTTCTTCAGGCTTATTACACCCAAAGTTCTTAACTGCAGCCATATTTGCATATATAAGCCTATTTTTGCTTCTTAAACAAATAGCATCTGGCAGCATTTCCACAAGAGTTCTATATTTCTCCTCGCTTTCCTTCAATGACTTTTTAATTTTATTAGAGTTGGTAATGTCCCTAATGATTAAATATACTCCATAATCCCCATTATAGCTAAATGGACTTGACCCAATCTCTACATCTCTTGTGATTCCAGCAAGGTTGATTATCTTAGTCTCTATGCTTGAGCTAATCTTTCCCTTTTCAAATGGAATACTAGTTGCACTTTCGTAATCATTTAGAAACCTCGGATGTATAAATTCTTCTATACATCTTCCCTTCATCTCTATAGGGTCACTAACTCCTATGAGTCTAGCCCCTGACTCATTACAGTATATAATTCTTTTATTCAAAGCTATAAAAACAGCATAAGGCATCATATCAGCAAAGTTTAAATGAGCTTTTTCAATATTTATAGCACTGAATGGAATACTTTTACTTAACCCTTCCTCCATAAAAACCCTCCACCAAAATACAGAAAACTATTTTATACTTTTCTATTCTCCCATAAGCAAATAGATACTACCTATTCTAATTTACTATACTTTTCATCCAAATTCTCTAAATTTCAATCGCAAGTTCTGACATATTATGACTAATAAGGGTTTGACTTTAAAATACAATGCTTGCTTAGGAGTCTGGAATATAATAATAGCGCCCTCTTCAGGCGCTATTATTTATTTTACAACTATATTATATATTTTCCCTGGAACATATATTTCCTTAACAATGTTCTTTCCATCAACTAGACTATGAAGCTTTTCATCCTCTTTTAATTTAGCCTTAACATCATCCTGTGATGCATCTACTGGGACGGTTACCTTACCTCTAACCTTACCGTTGATCTGTACTGGAATCTCAACTACCTCATCTAAGGTTTTTGCATCATCCCATAATGGCCAAACTTTTTCATTAATCTTTCCATCAAAATTCAAAGTCTCCCACATTTCTTCTGTTATATGTGGCGCAACAGGATTTAGTAATATTAAAAAGGTTTTCAATTCTGATTTATTAACCCTGCCTAGGTCATTGAAATCATTTATCATTGTCATTAATGCAGCAATGGCTGTGTTGAACTTTAAGCTTTCAAAGTCCTGGCTAACCTTTTTTATGGTCTTATGCATTTTGCTTTCAAGTTCCTTGGAGAATTCCTCTCCATCCGCCAAAATGCTTTGAAGTTTCCAAACACGCTCTAAGAATCTTCTGCAGCCTCTTACCCCATTTTGGGACCATGGAACACTCTTTTCAAAGTCACCAATAAACATTTCATAGGTTCTAAGAGTATCTGCGCCGAACTCCTCAACAATCTCATCTGGATTTACAACATTACCTCTGGATTTTGACATCTTTTCGTTGTTTCCTCCAAGTATCATACCATGTGAGGTTCTCTTTTGATATGGCTCTGGTGTAGGAACTATTCCATAATCATATAGGAATTTATGCCAAAATCTTGAATATAGAAGATGCAAAGTGGTATGCTCCATTCCACCATTATACCAATCTATAGGAAGCCAATACTCAAGATTCTCTTTACTTGCAAGCGCATCATGGTTGTGTGGATCAGTATATCTTAGGAAGTACCAGGAAGAGCCTGCCCATTGAGGCATTGTATCAGTTTCTCTTTTACCAGGTCCTCCACATTTCGGACAGGTAGTATTTACCCAGTCTGTTATATTAGCAAGTGGAGATTCACCATTATCAGTAGGTTCATAGGATTCAACCTCAGGAAGATGAAGTGGAAGCTCTGACTCAGGTAATGGAACCCATCCACATTTTTCACAGTATACCAGTGGAATTGGTTCTCCCCAATATCTTTGACGAGAGAATACCCAATCCCTAAGCTTAAAGTTAACCTTTCTCTTTCCTATTCCTTTTTTCTCAAGTAGGTCTGCAATCTTTTCCTTTGCATCCACAACTGACAAGCCATTAAGTATGTCTGAATTAATCATTGTTCCTGCTTCTATATCTGTAAATGCTGCTTCCTCAACATTTCCACCAGCAACAACCTCAATTATTGGAAGTTTAAATTTCTTTGCAAATTCCCAGTCCCTTGTATCATGTCCAGGCACTGCCATTATTGCACCTGTTCCATAGGACATTAAAACATAATCTGAAATAAATATTGGTATTTCCTTATTTGTAGCAGGGTTTATTGCTCTTATCCCTTGAATTTCAACCCCTGTCTTTTCCTTTACAAGCTCTGTTCTCTCAAAATCTGATTTCTTACTTGCAAACTCCTTATATTCTTCAATTGAACCCATATTAGTTATCTTTTCTTTTAACTCATTAATAATTGGGTGCTCTGGTGAAATAACCATATAGGTTGCTCCATAGAGAGTGTCTGGTCTGGTTGTATATACTCTAAGAGTCTTATCGACTGTTACAGCAAAGTCAACCTCCATTCCCTCTGAACGCCCTATCCAGTTTGCTTGTTGAATTTTTACTCTATCTATATAATCAACAAGATCAAGATCCTTTAACAGCTTCTCTGCATAATCAGTTATCTTAAGCATCCACTGATTCTTAACCTTCCTTACAACTTCACCACCACAGCGCTCACAGGCACCATTTACAACCTCTTCATTTGCTAAACCTATTTTACATGAGTTACACCAGTTGATGGAGGCTTCTTTTTTATATGCAAGTCCCTTTTCAAATAGCTTTAGGAATATCCACTGTGTCCACTTGTAGTATTCAGGATCAGTTGTGTTTACTTCTCTTGACCAATCAAAGGACAATCCTAATGCTTTTAACTGAGACTTAAATCTTGCAACATTTCTCTCTGTAACCTTTTTAGGATGAATCTTATTTTTTATTGCATAGTTTTCTGTTGGAAGACCAAATGCATCCCAACCCATTGGATAAAGCACATTATATCCCTGGAGCCTTCTTTTTCTTGCAACAATATCAAGTGCAGTATAAGGCCTTGGATGACCAACATGAAGACCTTCACCTGATGGATATGGGAATTCAATTAGTGCATAGTATTTAGGCTTTGATTTATCCTCTGATGCATAAAAAGTGCCTTCCTTTTCCCATATATCCTGCCATTTCTTTTCAATTGAACTATGATTATACTCAACCATTTTTTCCACTTCCCCTTTTTATAAGCTCTATTTTTAAATATTTTGCTCATTTTAAACCCTTTTAAATAATAAAAAACCTTCGCCTCAATAAGAGGCGAAAGTTCCGCGGTACCACTCTATTTGACAGCTATTACACTGTCCACTTAACTAAAATAACGGTTTCCCGATTAGGACTACTAAAACTTCACCCTAACTGCTCAGAAACGAGTTCAGTTAAAATAACCACTGCCTCACACCAGCCGACAGCTCTCTTAAGATTATTATTAAACCTACTACTTTCCTTCAATGCATTTAAAATATAATATAGGATATTACATTATATTATAATGATTCTTACAAAATTATGCAAGTATCTTTTTATAGAACCTGGTTTAAAGCCTGTCTTAAATCACCTATAATATCCTGAACATTCTCAAGTCCTACTGCTATTCTAACAAGACCATCACTTATTCCACATGCATTTCTTTCTTCACAGGAATAAGGGGAATGAGTCATTGATGCTGGATGTTCAATAAGTGTTTCTGCATCTCCAAGACTTACTGCAAGACTACAGAGTTCAAGGCTGTTCATTACTTTTTTGCCTTCCTCAATTCCGCCATTTAGTTCAAATGCAATAACTGCCCCTGGAAGGCTCATTTGTTTTTTAGCCAATTCATACTGTTCAAAGCTCTTTAGTCCTGGATAGTAAACCTTCTTAACAGCTGGATGTAACTCTAAAAATTCTGCTACCTTCATTGCATTTGCACAATGTCTTTCCATTCTTATTTCAAGTGTTTTCATTCCTCTTATTATTAAATATGCATCAAATGGGCTCAAACATGAACCTGTCATGTCCTTTACTCCAAAAAATTTAACTCTATTTATAAATTCAGTAGTCCCTGCAACAAAGCCTGCTATTACATCTCCATGTCCATTAAGAAACTTAGTTGCTGAATGAAGCACTACATCAGCCCCTAATTCTATAGGTCTTTGAATGTATGGAGTACTGAAGGTATTGTCAACCATAACTATACAGCCTTCATTTTTATGAGCAATTTTTGAAATTGCTTCTATATCAGTAATCTTTAAGGTTGGGTTCGCTGGTGTCTCAAGATATACTACCTTTGTGTTTTCCCTCATAGCTTTTCTAATATTTTCAGGATCGACCGTATCAACAAAGGTTACCTCAACTCCAAAGCTTGTTAGCCCATGGCAAAGAAACGCATATGTGCATCCATACAAAGTATCTGAAGCTATAAGGTGATCCCCTGCCTTTAGTGCGGACCAAATTGCTGCTGATACAGCACCCATTCCAGATCCTGTTGACACTGCAGCTTCTGTACCTTCAAGCATAGCCAGTTTTTCCTCAAGCTGTGCATTTGTAGGATTTCCTAGTCTTGTATATATGTATCCCTGCTCTTCACCTGCAAATCGTCTTCCACCCTGTTCTGCTGAATCAAATACAAAGGTGGAAGTTTGGTAAATAGGTGTTGCTAATGCTCCATTTGAATCTTTCTTATGTCCTCCATGTATTGCCCTTGTTGCAAAGCCCAATTCCTTTAAATGATTCTTATCCATATATATTCCCCCTGGTTATGATATTTATATCTATATAGGAGCAATATTTGTGCCAACTCATAGAACCATATAAGGAGAATCCTTTAGGCTCTTCCCTATTAATATTGTAAATATTTCGAACCTTATATATCTTGAATTTGTAAATTTAACGTTCCATGTGTAAATAAATTTTTACACTTTCATTTTATAGGATAACCAATCCTATACTTATTCATCTTATTCACTACAGTAGTATGGGACACCCCAAGTGCCTTTGCCGCTCTTCTGATGCTTTTGTATTTCCCAAGAGCCTTTACTATTGCCTCAGTCTCACAGGTTTTAACTACATCCTCTAGCTTTAACTCACAATTTGAATTGACTTCCTTTTTTATTACACCCTCATTATCTCTAATATTAATAATCAAGTGCTCATCAGATAAAATATTTCCTTCACAAAGATTCATAGCTCTTTCAACAACATTTTGCAGCTCCCTCACATTTCCTGGCCAATTATATTTCATAAGCTTGTCAACAAATTCAAGATTTGCAGTTGTAATGCTCTTTCCTAACCTGTTATTAAGCTTATCTAAAAAATATCCTACCAAGATTGGAATATCCTCAAGCCTGTCCCTTAGAGGGGGAATAAAAATTGGTATTACATTTAATCTATAGTATAGGTCTTCCCTAAACTCTGATTTTGCTACCATTTCCTCAAGATTTTTATTCGTAGCTGCAACTATCCTAACATCTACCCTCTCCTCCTTGTTGCTTCCTATTTTTCGAATTACACCTTCTTGAAGTGCTCTTAATAGTTTTGCTTGTATTACAGCAGAAAGCTCCCCAATCTCATCCAAAAATAGAGTTCCTCTATCTGCTTCCTTAAAAAGACCTTCCTTACCACTGCTTATAGCTCCTGTGAAGCTTCCCTTCTCATAACCAAAAAGTTCACTTTCTATAAGGCTATCAGGAAGTGCAGCACAATTAATAGCCACAAAATTATTATTTTTTCTATTACTTAGATTATGAATGGCTCTTGCAAAGAGCTCCTTGCCTGTTCCACTTTCTCCTCTAAGTAGTATAGTAGAATTTGTTTTTGAAACAGTAATAGCCATTTTTTTTACTTTTTCGATGGAATCACTATTTCCCACAATATCTGCAAATGCACCTTCCCTGGTGGATGCTACAACATTTGCAAGCTGTATAGCTTTATGTATATCCTTAATAGATGCAACTCCCCCTATTGTATTATCATTGTCATCCTTTATGGCTCTTCCTGTAGTAATATAATGTGCCTGTCCCCTTTCATTCTCTATATGTAGCTCCACATTATCATAGGTCTTCCCATCCCTTATCAAGTTAATCAAAGGTATGCTTTCTCCAATAATTCTTCTTATATCCTTTCCAATAACCTCATCCCATTTATAGTGAAATACCTCTTCACAATAACTATTGAATATCTCTATTTCAAAATTTTTGTTTATAGAGATTATTCCTTCATCCACTGAGTTAATAACTGCAAAAATCTTTCTCTCATCTTTTTCATAATTTAATAGTTCTATCTCTTTTATATCTATTACATCTTCTATGCTGCAAATATCTTCTATAAATCTTTCTTTATCTTCCACATCTAGTTCTTGTATCTTTACACAAACTCTATTAGGAAATACCTCCATTGATATAAGATTGATATCTGCTTTATAAATTTTTTCAAGTATTTTAAAAGCAATTCCTATTCTGTCCTCAGTAATCACTTCAAATCTTACATGCTTTTTCATAGAAATCCTCCTAATAGAATAATATAATTTTCAATACATTTTTTCACAAAAACTTACACCTAAATTATATCACAGTATATTTAACTTAAATAAAACTTATTCTCACAGTTATTTATTAGTTTACATTCTATAAATAAGTTGTAAATGCATTTATATTTGTATAATATTAAATATATGCATTTATTAATAATACTAAGAAAGGTTGGGGTGAAATGGAAAGGATATATTCAATTTTCGATTATTTTAAAGAAGCCTTTCAAATTAACAGATCAAACAAAAATGTATACCGTCCCCAGTTTATGTTCATAGGCATTAGGCTGCTTATGTTAATTGGGATGGGTATATGGGTATATTCATGGATTGACAAAATAAACATCAATACTTTTACAGGAGAGGATGCATTATATTTTGTAATACCCTATATAATAACACTTGTACTGATTCTTATAGCCTATGGAATCATATCAGTAATACTTGAGTCAGGCTTGTACAATATGTATAAAAAAGCTATTCTATTGGGTAAATGTGAGAAGACTGATTTTTCTGAAGGAGTTAGAAAATACTTTTTCAAATTCTTTCTAGGTAAGATTATAATATTCCTAGCTTGGGTTGTTATATCTCCCATATATTTAATTACAGGAGTTATAACCCTATCCCTTGGGTTTACACTGGTACCACTGCTTGTGGATATATTCCTTACCATGTGGAAAATATCACTGGTGATGAATGATTCTAAACTCTTTGATGGGTTTAAAGATAGTTTCAAATTTGCAAAGCTTAATTTACTTCCATTGAGTATTTTGCAAATAATTCATTGGGCCTTTGTAAAGGGAATATCTAGTAGTGGTAGTGTGGGTAACTTTAGTAATGTTGGTAATACATTTAACTACAGAACTAACACAGGTGATTTCCCAATACCATTTAAGGATATAAATATAGACAGGGAACAGTTTGTTAATATAATTCTTAAGATAACAAAAATAGTTATTGCTGTCTTAATACCTGTAATAACAATAGCTGCTCTTGCCGCAGCTCTTGTTAAAATGTTGTTTGAGGTATTTTTCTCACTAGTTTTATTTATTGCATATACAAATAAATTTATACCATCAGAAATTAAAATGGTTGAGGAGGTGCAAAACAATGTGGTTTGATGAGATAATGGATGATTGTAAAAATGCACTCCGAATTGCAACTAGTAATAAAGGGATATTTGTTCCCATATTTATAAAGCTTGGATTAAGTATACTTCTGTTTGTAGTAGCCTTTGCATTTATAATTGGGTATGTGGTAAGAATAGCCAACTTGTCCATTAGGGGCGTAGAAGATTTGCAAATACTTTTTAGGGAGATTCCTATTGTTTTATTAATTGGAGTAATTGTATACTTGCTGTACCTTCTAGGAAGTTCACTCATAGAGGTTGGATCCATAAATCTCCTTAAAATAGCAGTTGGAGGTAACAAGCCAAGGTCCTCACACTTCTTTGAGGGTATTAAAAATTATTTCCTCAAGGTTCTAGGAGGAAAACTCATTATACTTTTAATAATTCTTATACTCTCTCCAATAATTATAGGACTTTACCTTCTATATACAGTACTGATTGGAACACTAACTGCCGGTTGGGGAATTACCTTTTTAAGTGTATTTGTGGCAGTTTACTTTACTTCATGGACTACTGCAATAGTGGTTGATAATCTGTCACCATTAAAGGCAATAGGCATAAGCTTTAAGCTTGGAAAGAAATACTTCTGGGGACTGTTTATAATAATACTTTCAAGTATACTTATAGGTAGATACATTGCAGTTGTATTTGGACCACTGGTTGCTCTTCTTGGAGGCTGGTTCATTACAGGAGTAGTTTTAACCTACTTCAAGCTTGTAGTCCTAATGGTTTATAATAGAAAAAGAGAAGGATTGTTATAAAAAATAGGAACCTGATGAAAATCAGGTTCTTTTTTAATTCTTCTTTTTAAGCTCAATCCTGCCATGCTTATGCTTATATACTTCTTCACATTTTTGTTTGAAAATTCTTAGGTTTTCCTTTTCCTCTTCAGCCTTCTCCTCTGTCATATTTCCTCTTCCCAGTCTGTCACATAGTGACAGCAATGCCATTTCATCAATTGACACCTCTTGGACCATCCTTTCCGTCTCTGCAAAGGGGAGATTTTTAACGACAAATAACAATTGCATGTGCCATCTTACCATTTTTGAGACCTTATCAATGAAATCAACGTCATCAGTAAAATCCTTTAGGAACTCAACCGCCATCCTCTTACTCCATTTATCATGATCATAGGAGGTTATTCTTCCCTTTCTAATTTTAGTTGTAGGTGCTTTCCCCAGGTCATGTAAAAGTGCAGACCACATAAATACATGTGGATTCTCACTTTTGTCCTTTCTCCCTGCTGCTCTGTCTACAACAAGCATGGTATGATTCCATACGGATCCTTCAGGGTGATGCTCTGGAGATTGTGGTGTATCTATTAAATCAGAAAGCATTTTAAAAGGGTCTTCATCTGGATAAGAACCACTCTTAATTAATCCTTTGAAATATGTTGAAGGCTCACTATCCTCCATTAAATGTTTATCAAATTCTTTAAATATCTCATACTTATTTATCATTTAATCAGCTCCAATTTGCTAATTTTTTTTGAAGCATTCTCTTACTTATTCTATACAAATAATAATATCATAATTCTATTTTAACAGTTGTTTTTATTTAAATTAGTATTACATAATCGCCATTAACTGGTAAATACACATAATCATTTGAATAAATAATTTAAAATTGCTCAAACTAAGAAAGATCAAATATTAAATTATATGGAGGTATTTATATGGAAGGAAGAGTAAATAAAGAACATAATCATCTCCCAGGTGTAAAATGTGTTGTAAACACATGCACATATTACCACGAAGGAGACCATTGCAATGCATCAAATATAGAAATACAACCTACCAATGCTAAAAACACTGAAGAAACTGACTGTGCTACATTTGCACCAAAAATGCAATAAAGACTAAAGGAGGCATGATACAACTCATACCTCCTTTAGTTTGCCCCTGCAATTATTAGTTCTAAATAAAGTTGTCACTATCTACATACAGCAGATGGCTTTTTGCTCACTTACTGAAAAGGCCCTATTCATCATAATATTTAAACACTGACTTCACACTTGCAGTAATTTCGATTCCCTTAGGCCTAATTGGTGTAGCAGCTATCTTACTCTCTGCAAAGGCACCTAAAACCATTGGTATTGGTCCATAGCTCTCTTCTGTAACTATCACTGGAATTCTATCTACATTTACACCCATTGTTTTAGACACTACCTCTGCCTTTCTTACAGAGTCCTCAACAGCCAGCTTTAGTGCTTGATAATAATATCCTCCTTGTTCTGAAATATCAAAATCTATGCTGCTTACAGTGTTAGCTCCACTTTTAACTGCTGAATCTATTATCCTGCCTGTCTTCCCTATTTCTCTAACAGTAACTCTTAACATATTTCTTACTTTATATCCTCTAAATATTTGTTTCCCCTCCACATGATCATACATAGGTTCAACAACATAGCTTTCAGTTTCTATATCCCTATCATCTATACCTAGTTTAGATAATGAGAAAATTACTCTCTCCATTATATCTGCATTTTCTTTCTGAACAGCATTTAAGTCCTTTCCCTCTGTTACAACTCCGAGTATGACAATTGCAATATCGGGGATAGCTTTTACACTTCCCTTGCCATTTAGGTTTATTCTGTTTTCACACTTACACAAATCCTCTTCATTTCGATAGGCCTCGGAATAGTATGGACTGTTCTCTTCATCGAACCATTGGCCCTTCAAATAGCCCATGAGTTACACTTCCTTTTAAAAATTCATAATACACTATATGTAGAAAATCTCCATAAGGTGCAAACCATTTCATATACACATTTGTGTAGTATGCATATTTTAACATTTTATTGAGAAAACTTCTTTTGAAGAATTTTTTTAGGAGGGATTGTCCCATGAATGAAACAATTTTAGAAAAAACTGAAGGACGTTTGAGTTATCATGATTCTGTTGAAGAAATGATGAAAAGAATACGAGAGGATGGAATGTCTAATGTTTTTGATAGGTATGCATATCAAGAGAAAATAAGGTGCAAGTTTTGCCTTGAAGGACTAAGCTGCCAGCTATGTTCTCAAGGTCCCTGCAGAATTAATTTAAAGGGGGAGCAGGTTAAGGGAGTATGTGGTATTGGTCCTGATGCCATGGCAATGAGAAACTTTCTTTTACATAACATTATGGGTGCAGGTACATATGGGCATCATGCCTATGAAGCCTTTAGAACTCTTAAGGCCACAGGAGAGGGTGAAACCCCCTTTAAGATTCAAGATGTTGATAAATTAAAATGGATGTGTGAAAAGGTTGGTATTGATTCAAATCAGGATATAAACAAAATGGCAATAGAGCTTGCTGATTTTCTAATTAAAGAAATGAAGCTAGGCTCAGATGAGAAAAGTGTGATGGTTGATATTTTTGCTCCTAGAAAAAGAAAACCAATTTGGAGGGATATAGGCATTTATCCTGTTGGTGTTGAACACGAGGGACAAAATGCAATTTCCAGCTGTTTAACAAATGTAGATGGAGATTATGTTTCCTTAGCTAAAAAAGCTCTCCGCTTAGGGCTTTCTACAATATACACCGCCCAAATAGGTCTTGAAATGGCTCAGGACATTTTATTTGGAACCCCTATGCCCCATGAAGTAAATACTGACCTTGGAATTATGGATCCTGAGTATATAAACCTAGTATTCAATGGGCATCAGCCATGGCCTGGAGTAGCAACTATGCAAAAAGCAAAAACTAAAGAAGTTCAGGACAGAGCAAAAGCTGTTGGTGCAAAGGGTTTAAGAATAGTCGGCTCAATTGAAACAGGTCAGGAACTTTTACAACGGTTTGAAGTTGATGATGTATTTGTAGGCTTAATGGGTAACTGGCTTGCAATAGAACCACTTCTTGCAACTGGTGCAGTTGATGTTTATGCTATGGAAGAAAACTGCTCACCACCAGCAATTGACCAGTATGCAGAAAAATATCAGTTTGCATTGATTGGTGTTAGTACTATTATTGGTGTTCCAGGAATGAGTGAATTGATTCCATATAACCCTTCAGAAGTTGATACAATGGCAGATAGATTAATAGAGATTGGAATAGATAACTTCACTAAAAGAAAGGATAAAATAAAACCATTAGTTCCAAAGAAAATACAAAAGGCAATTGCAGGCTTCTCAACTGAAGCTGTTTTAAAGGCACTGGGGAACAAGCTTGACCCACTGGTAGAAGTTATCGTTGCAGGAAAAATAAAAGGAGTAGTTGCATTAGCTAACTGCGCAACCCTAAGAAATGGTCCACATGATTGGAATACTGTTAACCTAGTAAAGGAATTAATTAAAAAGGATATACTTGTTGTTGCTGGAGGGTGTGGAAACCATGCCCTTGAAGTAGCAGGACTGTGCACCCTTGAAGCATCAGATATTGCAGGACCTGGGCTTAAAGAAGTGTGTAATCTGCTAAAGATTCCTCCTGTACTAAGCTTTGGAACCTGTACAGATACTGGAAGAATATCAATGCTGGTTACAGAGCTTGCAAATCATTTAGATGTGGATATACCAGACCTTCCAATCGCAATAACAGCGCCTGAGTGGATGGAACAAAAGGCAACCATAGACGGTATATTTGCTGTAGCCTATGGTGCATATACCCACCTATCACCTACACCATTTATAACAGGTGCCAATGATTTAGTAAAGCTTCTCACAGAGGATGTGGAGGGATTAACAGGGGGCAAAGTAGCACTTGGGGATGACCCTGTAGAAGTTGCTAATAATATTGAAGCTCATATCATAAAGAAAAGAAAGGGTATGGGGTTAAGCTAAAAACCTGGGGAGAGTGATTATCACCCTCCCCTTATACTATAGTCCTAATACTTTATCTATTGCTTCCTTGTCAAAGCCAATTACTATGTTCCCGTCAATGTCTATAACTGGAACACCTCTCTGACCTGATTTCTGTATCATTTCCACGGCACCCTGCTGATCCATTCCAACATTAATTTCCTTGAACTCAATATCATTGTCCCTAAGGTAATCCTTTACCTTAACACACCATGGTCAAGTATTTGTTGAGTAAACGATTATTGAATGCATTAAATTCCTCCCTTTATTATTATTTAAATATAAACTTGTTTTGTATTTATCTTTGTAAAACTTAGAAATATTATCTATATGTTTTTAATTATTTATTTGGCTCCATAAAAATTCCAGCTACCTTATAGGGTTTTATTTCAACCTTTTTCCATACATTGTTTATGATATATGGCTCCACCTCTAGCCATTTATCAATCTCTTCCCTTGAAGGAAAATCTACAACAACAGCAGAGCCTATCATTTTTTCATTCTCGTCAAGCAGGGCACCTGCAAATAATGTCTTTCCCTCAGCTTTCATTTGGGCTGTAGCCTTTAAATGGGCTTCACGTGCTGCAAGCCTTCTTTCAAGTGCTCCCTCATCATTCCCATCATAGGCAATAACTAAAAACTGCATGATATCACACCTTTCAAATAAACTTTTATTAATTAATTTTATCACATATTCATTATCCTTTAAATGTTCACCTAAATCCTCTAATTTGCATATTCCAAAACAATTAAGCCGAGGAGAAATATGCTGCTTCTATGAAAAAAGCCTGCAATTTATAAAATTACAGGCTTAAAATTATTCAAAAATTGTTCTTCCATCCCTTATACCAATTTTCATTTGAGCCCCTTCTTTAATCCTCTTATGAAGATATTCCTCTGCAATTTCATCCTCAATATATTTCTGTATTGTTCTTCTAAGAGGTCTTGCTCCGTATTTCTCATCATATCCCTTTTCCAGTATAAATTTCTTAAGCTCTCCTGATACCTCCATGGTCATATTCTTCTCCCCAATTTCATTTGATACTTCCTTAAGCATAAGCCCTATTATATCATAAAGCTCTTCCTTTGAAAGTAGCTTGAACACAACCACATCATCAACTCTGTTTAAGAATTCAGGTCTGAATATTTCCTTTAATGCTTCCTTAGCATGATTTTCAAGAGCATTATATCCCTGATTAAACCCAATTCCATAGGACTTAAAGTCAGTTCCCGCATTTGAGGTCATAATTATTACTGTATTTTCAAAGAATACTGTCCTTCCTTGATTATCAGTAAGCCTTCCATCCTCAAGTATTTGCAGAAGCATGTTAAATACATCAGGATGGGCTTTTTCAATCTCATCAAGAAGAATTACAGAGTAGGGTTTTCTTCTAACCTTTTCTGTAAGCTGTCCTCCTTCATCATAGCCAATATATCCTGGAGGTGCTCCAATAAGCTTTGATACTGTGTGCTTTTCCATATACTCTGACATATCTATTCTGATTAATGCATCCTCACTTCCAAACAATTCACAGGACAATGCTCTGGCTAACTCTGTCTTACCAACACCTGTAGGTCCTACAAATATAAAGGAGGATGGTTTCTTCTTCTTTCTGAAACCTAAACGATTACGTCTTATTGCCCTTGATATGGCTTCAATGGCCTCATGTTGACCAATTACTCTTTTATGAAGTCTATCCTCAAGATTTAAAAGTTTTTCAGTTTCTTCCTCAGTAAGACTTTGAACAGGAATTTTAGTCCACGCTTCAATAACAGCAGCAATATCGCTGATTGTAATCTTAACTTGGCTGCATTCCTTTTCAAGCTCATTAATTTTCTTTACAAGCTGACATTCCCTTGTTTTATAATCAGCAGCCTTTTCAAAATCATTATTTACAGCTGCCTCATCAATTTTAATCCTAAGCTCATCCCATTCTTCCTTCAAGGATTTTAATTCTACAAGCCCCTTATTTTTTAGATTTACTCTTGAGCTTGCTTCATCAATAACATCTATTGCCTTATCAGGTAGATATCTATCTGTAATATATCTTTCAGATAACTGAGCTGCTGCTTCTATTACGTCATCCGGAATATTTACCCTGTGATAATCCTCATAGTAGTTTTTGATTCCCTTTAAAATTTCAATTGTATCCTCAACTGTTGGTTCTTCAACTATTACAGGCTGGAACCTTCTTTCAAGTGCTGAGTCCTTTTCAATATGCTTTCTATACTCATCAAGGGTTGTAGCACCAATTACCTGTATTTCTCCTCTTGCCAAAGCTGGCTTTAGAATGTTTGCTGCATTCATGGCTCCACCCTGTGCCTCTCCTGCACCAATTATGTTGTGAAGCTCATCAATTACAAGAATTACATTTCCATCTTCCTTTGCTTCATCTATTATTGATTTCATACGCCCTTCAAACTGTCCCCTAAATTGTGTCCCTGCAACCACTGCTGTTAAGTCAAGAAGATATACATCTGTATCATAGAGCTTTACAGGCACTTGCTTTTCTACAATCCTTACGGCAAGACCCTCTGCAATCGCAGTTTTTCCAACCCCAGGCTCACCAATAAGCACAGGATTGTTTTTAGTTCTTCTGTTCAATATCTGTATCACCCTGTCAATTTCTCTGTTTCTTCCAACAACCCTGTCTACCTTATTTTCCTTAGCTTTATCAGTAAGGCTTATCCCATAGGTATCAAGGAATTTTCTTTTTTTCTTACCCTTTTTATTCTTAGACTTTTCCTCTGGTTGCTCCTTAATATTTGCAACAGCCTTCTTCTCACTTGATGCATTATCCCCTTCATTTACAGGGTTGAAGCCTCCATTAAAAAGATTCATAATGCTGTTGTCTTCCATATCCTCGGCCCCGCCCTCTTGAAGCATAGAGTTCATCTGTTCATTTAAATTTTCAAGCTCCTCAGGGGTTATTCCAGCTTGTTGCATAAGCTGGTCTATAACTGGCATACCCATCTTCTGTGCACATTGTATGCATATTCCAACCATTTCTGATTTTCCATTTATAACTTTGGCAGTAAATATTGTAGCTATATTTTTATTACAAATTGAACACATTTTCATATCATCATCTCCAGACGCTAACAATGTCTAAACTTTAGCTATATTATAGCATATATTTATCTATATCATTTTATTAGTAATTTAGTTAAAATGAAATGGTTTTTAAAAATTTTTATAGTTTGTTCACATATTTTTTATAATATGATTCTTTTATATTTTAAATAACATTAAATTCGATATTCTACTTAATTATTTTGTAGTTTATAATATTCTGATATATAATATGTAATAGAAAATATACTATTATTTATTTTATTATTTATTTACATATACTAGCTTAAAAATACAATATTAATAGAAAAGTTTTAAAACTATTGCTGTATTTTAACGTATATAATATATGTTGAAAATATTAGTATAGATATTGCTTTGAATCACGTAGAAAACTATTTATAAGGAGGATTACATATGAAGGTAAACTTTTATACCTCAAAGAGGGAATATTCTGAGAAAAAAAATGAATTTGATTCTGCTATTAGCTCAATAGTCCAAAAGGGTAACTTCATACTTGGTGAGGAAGTATCCCGATTTGAAGAAGATATTCAAGCCTATACAGGAGCAAAATATGCAATAGGTGTAGCTTCAGGTTCTGATGGATTGATTATTGCATCAGATATACTTGGTTTTAGTAATGGCAAGGAAGTTATAACTTCTCCTTTTACATTTCTAGCATCCACATCCTGTATAACAAAGCATGGTGGAAAGCCTATATTTGTGGATATTGACGAGGATACCTTCGGCATTGATGTAAAAAAAATTGAAGAAAAAGTAAACCCTAACACAGTTGGCATAATCCCAATCCATCTGTTTGATCAAATGGTTGATATGGACAGGGTAATGGATATCGCAAATAGAAATAATCTTAGGGTTCTTGAAGATGCAGCAGAGGCCTTCGGTATGAGGTGGAAGGGCAATGGAACCCAATATAATCACTCAGGCACAATTGGTGATTTTGGAGTTTATTCCTTCTTTCCAACTAAAACCCTTGGAGGATATGGGGACGGAGGTATGATTGTTACAAACAATGAGGAGCTTGCTAAGCTTGTTAAATACTATAGAGTTCATGGAGCTTCCAAGAAGTATCATTATGATTATATAGGTTATAATTCAAGACTTGATACAATTCAGGCTGCAGTTTTATCCGTAAAGCTTAAATACATAGATAATGCAATTAAAAAGAGAGCAGAGATAGCAAAGCTTTATAAGGAAAGATTAAGTGACTGTGAGGGAATAAGACTTCCTATAGTAAAAGGGAATCAAAAGCAGGTTTACTATGTATTTAATATACTTGTAGAAAATAGAGACGGCCTTGCAGAGTATTTAAAGAAGAATGAAGTTGGCTACAGCATATACTATCCAATGCCACTTCATGAGCAAAAATGCTTTGAGTATTTAGGCTATAAAAAAGGTGACTTCCCTGTTGCAGAAAAAGTTGCAGAGAAAATCCTAGCTCTTCCTATTTATCCTGAAATCACAGTGGATGAAGTTGATTATGTATGCGAAACTATAAAGAAATTCTATAAAAAATAGAAATATAACTTTTAATTAATTTGAAACTCCCCACATTCAGCCTACCGTAGGGGCGAACAGTGTTCGCCCGATTTGGGCATAATCAATCAAAGATTGACCTGAATTGTTAGTACGCCACGGGCGAACACTGTTCGCCCCTACAAGTTTCATGATTTTTTACGTAGCATAACCGCGAGTTCGCTAATACTAAATATCTCATAAATAATAAAATAATTATGAATGGAAGGTTTTAATATGGTAAATAAAAAGATACCATTTTCACCACCTGATATAAGTCAGGCAGAAATTGATGCAGTTGTTGAAGTTATGAAGTCAGGATGGATTACATCAGGACCAAAGGTAGCACAATTTGAAAAGGACACAGCAAAGTATTGTGGTACTAACCATGCAATTTGTCTAAACAGTGCAACAGCAGGATTAGAGCTAATATTAAAGGTTTTTGGAATAGAGGGGGAGGATGAGGTTATTACAACTCCCTACACCTATGCAGCTACTTCAAATGTATTGGTACATAGAGGCATAAAGCCAACCTTCGTGGATGTTAAAAAAGATAGCTTTTTAATAGATATTGACAAGATATATGATGCAATCACCCCGAAAACAAAGGCTATAATCACTGTTGATATAGCAGGAGTTCCTGTAGATTATGACAGGATTAGGGAAGTAATAAAGTCAAAAGGACGTGAGGATATTATACTGATTTCCGACTCAGCCCACTCCTTTGGATCATTATACAAGGGCAACAGGGTTGGAGGTCAGATGGATTTCCATGTATTCTCCTACCATGCAGTAAAAAATCTTACCACTGCAGAGGGTGGAGCAATTACATACAATGATAATCATTTCCATGGTAAAGAGGATTTATTTAAAGAATTCAAGTATACCTCCCTTCAGGGACAAACAAAGGATGCACTTTCAAAGATGCAGGCAGGTGCTTGGAAATATGATATTGTAACCGATGGGCTTAAGTGCAATATGACTGACCTTATGGCTGCAATAGGTATTGTACAGCTTCAAAGATTTGATGAAATGTTGAAAGAGAGAGAACACATATTTGATGTTTACAGTAATAAATTTAAGGATAAGGAATGGGCAATAATCCCTTTCAAGAATGATGGTAATACAGTAACTAACTATCATCTGTATCCATTAAGACTAAATGGTCTTAGCGAAGATCAAAGAAATAGTGTAATTCAGATGATGGGAGAATTGGACATTGCAACAAATGTACACTTTACGCCACTTCCAATGCTTACACTTTATAAGAACTTAGGTTATAGGATTGAGGATTATCCAAATGCCTATGCTCAGTATGCAAATGTAATCACCCTGCCTCTATACTCCATACTCAAACCAGAGGATGCCGAATACGTTGCAACAGAGCTGATTAAGTGTGTGGAAAAGGTAATAAATAAATAAGCTTACTATGAAAAGAACCTATGCTTTATTAAAGCATAGGTTCAGATTGTTGATAAACCCCATGATTTTTTTGATAAAAATCATGGGGTTTAATATTGGGTTTAAAAACAATGCGCTAGCATTAAGCTATGAGTATGCT
>JARDZI010000019.1 GCA_029240935.1 Clostridiales bacterium | reverse complement strand
ACTGAATTTCCAGGTAAAGTCTTATTTCCGGAAGCATTTGTTCCACTCACTGTGCCCATGCCTGTTACAGTTGTATCCTTACTAAAAGCATGGACATGGTTCGGCATTTGGGATTGCGTAAGAGTATGTGCTTCTTCACCACCCGGTTGTCCCAAAGTAAAGCCATTCCCTTCGCAGAGGGCCGCCCTGCCTCTTAGATTAGGAAGAGTAAAATTTGTTACTCCATTTCCACCGTAGGTCGTACCAAGAAGGCTAAAGAGTGCTTGATTTTGGTTAATAGGAAGGGCTTGTCCATTACATAGGGCTTTACCACCAGGTGCAAAATTAAAAGCATACATTTCAATAAAACCCATATAATTGTCAGATTGGGAGGATCCAGTTGGACTGGGATAGATGCCACCAGGGTTAATTACATAGTTGATAACAGCATAGGGCATCATGTTTTCATGGGGCTGTGAGCCTCCATAATAACTACTTCCAATATCTGCAGAAGCATCTGAAATACTGAGATTCATAGAAAAGCTATCCTCTTTCATACTAGCATTAAAGCCAGTAGAATATATACGCTCATTACGTGCTCCAACAGCAAGTACATTACCTTCAGGCAAAGCTGAATCTCCTGTATTTCCAGAAGCACTCATATTTCCACTTAAGTGCAGGTTTTGTGTCTGCTGGCTTATAGTATGATTATGAGAAGGTATTTGGCTTAGGGTGAGAGTTTCAGTTTCTGTACCGCCCATCTGTCCAAGGATATAATTTGAGCCTAATCCCTGACCCATGCCTATGGGAGCCCTGCCACGTAAATCAGGCAGGTTAAAGTAATCCTGTCCATCTCCACCATAGGTCGTGCCTATTAAATTAAACAACATTTCATTTTCTGCAATTGAAAGATTTCTTCCATTACAAAAAATCCATCCGCTTGGTTCAAAATTACCAGCAAACATTTTTATTTCGCCTGTATAACCATCACCGCTGCCATACCCATCTCTATAAGGAAAAGTACCCTGGGTACAAATAATATAGTTCATTGCCAAATAAGGGGACATATTATTGTGTGGTAAACCCCCTCCCACTGGAGAGGTATAAGCTGTCATTGTGCCTGTTGTATTGACCTGTGCAGAATTTGCCATCATATTGATACTTGCAGCAGCAGTATCATCAGAATATACCTTTTCATTTCTTATCCCCGGAGCCATAACAGTGTTTAGTCCAGGAACTGATGTCATACCCTTTCCTGAATAACCTTTTATTGTGCCGAAACCTCCAACCAGATCAAACTTGAGTAACTGATTTCCATGTTTATGGCTAGGTACCTCTGTTCCAATCAATGTTACCTCTTGTACCCCTCCAGTTTCACCAAGAAATCTTTCTGATAATCCAGGTCCATGCCCTGCGCCAATGGGAACTCTCCCTTGTAGATCAGGTAATGCAAATGTAGACTTACCATCTCCACCATAAGTAGTACCCAAAATGCTGAATAAAGCTGTATTCTGTGAAAGAGGAATCAGCTGCCCCTGGCAGAAAGCCCAGCCTTTTGGCGCAAAGTTTCCTGCAAACAAACGTATTTCACCTATAAATCCTTCAGATATTCCAGCTTGCGCTTTTTCAGGCACTATTATAAACTGTGTGCATACAATTGTAATCATCAATAATGAAAGTATCCTTTTAAATATTCTCCTCACGTATATACCTCCTTCATAATATTCCATTCAAGTGAATTTCATTAATTATTTACTTATTCAACATCAATTCCGCTAATATAAGTCGGTATTTGCGGCGTATATATAATTTTTTCATCCAAGCCATTAAGCCTTGCCCTGCGAATTTCCCCAGTTGAATCACATACCCAGTAAATTCTTCTGTTTTTTATTGCAATAGATAATACACCCTTTATACCTACTCCCTTATCTGCATTCATAACGACAATGCCTAAAGGAGTGCCGATGGAGTTAACATCCAGCTTAGCACAGCAGATTGAATTAGTACTGTAATCACTCCAATAAACTTTTCTGTCAACTTCATCCACAGCAATACTCGATACACTCTGTGGCATTTTTGTTGTAGGAATTACAACATGTCTGTTACTTCCATCCAAATCAGCACATTCTATAACACCAGACACATCTCCTGCCCAGTATATTTTCTGACCGCTTATCGTCATTGCCAATGGCCCTTTACAGCTTGTACTTGGAGAATTATCTGCATTTGGAATGACTACTGTAATTGCACCGCCAGTCAAGGATGTGTAGTATATGCCGTTAGCAGTATAATCTGCCCAATATATTCTGCCTCCTGTTTCATCAACAGCAATTGTAGAAATATTATTGGAACCAGTAGCCACAACTATTCTAATATCTGTTCCGTTCAAAGCTGAACTTCGAATCAAACGGGAATCCTGTTCTGCCCAATATATTCTGCCGCCAGAAACTGTTATAGCCATAGGGCCCGAGTATAGATTGGATTCTACTTTAGGAACCAATATCTGAGAATTGCTGTCAGTAGAAGTACATGCTTGAATCAGGTTATTATTATAATCACCCATATATATTGTAACTGGCAGTGTTCTAACTTCGTCAGCTGTCAATATATGATCAGAAACTGCAAGCACATTACCACTTCCATCAAGTGCCAGGACAATCAGATGCTGCCCTGCAGCTGCAGGTATATCACTATCTATAGCTAATGGATAAAACCCAGCTGGTTCTGCCATTCCCACATATAACTTTGAACTGTAAGTATCTGTTTGCAGCTTATATTTATAGGATACTGCACCTGTATGGAATGCAGATATCACCTGGGTATTACCCTGATCTGCTCCTTCCAGGAAAGTGAGTTGATTCAACGCTGGTGCAGGTGTTACTATTGTAATAACCGTTGCTCCCGTAACGCTGGATGCTGCATTAGTTGCCTTAACCGTTACCGTGCCAGAAGCCATTCCTGTCAGTAATCCATTTGAGTCAATGGTTGCAGTTCCAGTTCCAGGTTCAACTGTCCATGTTATTACTTTGTCATCTGCATTTTCAGGTGATAGGGATGCCATCATCTGCAGGTTATCCCCAATTAAAACTATACTTGTATCATTGGCTCCAGTAACAGTTATGCTTTTAACTGCAACAGGAATATTATTAGGTATAGTTATTGGGCTCCCATTATTTATAAAATATCCAAACTTTACTATTTCTACTGTTACTGTACATGTTCTATCCAGTGCTGCTTGAGGTAAAAATGTAATTTCTACATTTTTACTTTCTAAAACTGATATATTATAATCAATTAAGTTAGCAAGAGGTACGCCATTTTTCATAACATTGATATCCGACGATGCCAAGTCTGGTATTACTTGATTCAATGTTATCGTTGTCAGTCCAGGTGCTGCTGCCATTGGAGAAGCTGATGCAGAAACTGCTGCAGCTGTTGTGATGGTTATACCAGCGCTTGCATCTGACTCATTTGTTGTTGAAGTTGCCTTTACTCTTACTATAAATGTATATGGTGTTAATTCTGTTAATCCTGTGAAGACTGGACTATCTTGCCATGTGGTTCCATTATTTATGCTAAATTCATGTAGTGAATTTGCAGTCAGAGTAATGCTTGTATTTGTTTTATCTGCCAGAATTGGTGCCGCTGGTGCTGCCGGTCCATCTGCCTTTCCAATAACTCCTGTTGCTATACCTGTAACAGCTCCAGTTCCTGCAATATCATCTGCAGTTATGGTTACTGTGATTGTTTTCCCAATATCAGCTTCCACCAAATTATAGGTCTTTCCTGCTGCACCAGGTATTGGTTTTCCAGCTCTGTTCCATTGATAAGTTGGTGTTCCTACATTGGTCAAGCTTGGTACAGCTGTTAATGTTGAACCGAATTTCTCAGTACCTGTAATTGCTACTGTTCCTGTCATTGACAGTGGAATTACATTGATTGCTGTTGTGTCAAACTTGCTTGAATCTACAGTTGAGGTTGCTGTTATGGTGTAGTTACCAGTTCCTGCATCCGTCGGGACAGTTACTAAACCATTTCCATCAACAGCTACTTTCCCAGTTGTGTCACTGCTTGTCCAAATTACTGTTTGAGCTGCTCCACCAGCTACAACCACTGTTGCTGTTAGCTGCTGTATATCTCCCTTTGTAATAATTGCTGAAGATGGTTCTACTGTTACACTAATTACTTCTGGTAATTCAATAACTGTAATTCCTTGTGTTGCTGTATTGCTATTTACACTAATTGTTACCACTGTGTCTGTCAATCCCAGAATTGCTCCATTTTGAGGTAAAGTGGTAATACCATTTGCTGCAAAGTCTGTTAGACCAACATCCAATGTACTATAATCCGATTTTGTTAGGGTTACTGATAACCCTGTCAGATCTAAAGCTTCCCCTTTAAAATATGTTACTTTGTTTGGTGCTGTTTTTACGGTAATAGAACTTATATAGATATATTCTGGCGTTGGTACTGTCACTGCTGCTGTTGCTCCTGGATTGTATCCTAGTTTAGCAGCATATCGAACTACATAATCTCCTGATGAAAGTCCTGTTACTTCTATTGCAGCGCAGGTTGTATAAGCACTTTCCTCTGCTATAGCTAATTTATATTCCATTGAGGTTGTTGTTCCTGTTATCTTTCCATCCTTATTTGCTGAGGTTGTTGGTGCTACTCCAACTAGTCCTGTTGGTGCAGTCTGGTCCCTATTCTCTTCTGTATGTGCCGGAACCGTCACTGCTGCTGTTGTACTTGCATTGTGTCCTGGTTTTGCTGCATATCTTACTACATAATCTCCTGATGAAAGCCCTGTTACTTCTATTGCAGAGCAGGTTGTATAAGCACTTTCCTCTGTTATAGCCAATTTATATTCCATTGAGGTTGTTGTTCCTGTTATCTTTCCATCCTTATTTGCTGAGGTTGTTGGTGCTACTCCAACTAGCCCTGTTGGTGCATCTAGGTTTCCATTTATTACTATAATCTCTTTAGTTCCTTCTTTTAAAGAACCATCTCTAGCTATGGCTTTTACAGTAACATTTCCAGTTTTTGTCCCTGTCAGTAATCCATTTATGCTTATTGTTGCCTCTCCTGTTCCATTGGTTACTACCCATGTTACTGTCTTGTTTGCTGCATTTACTGGTGTTACAACTGCACTCATCTGCAGAGTTCCACCATTTACAACTGTAGTTGCACTACCTGCTCCTGTAACAGAAATAGAACTTACTGCTACTGTTGGAGGTACATATCCACCATCATCGTTACTTCCACCGCCATTGCTTCCCCCATCATTATTTCCTGGCGGTGTACCTGATTCTGCATTACCTTCTCTAATGATTACTACTTCATTTCCTTTTCTTTCTACATTATTAATAACTGCTGTATTGTTAAGCCTTATCTCCGCATCATTATTAGCAATTATATTTTCTATTCTTGTATTTGCTGCTACTTCCAGCTTAGCCTCACGTGTTATTTCTATATTCTTATACTGGCCTTCCAGCTTAACTATATCTGTATTATTTTTAGTATTTATAACAAGATTAGCTATACTTGAACCTTGTCCAGTTTTAATAGTTGCTGCTGATTCTACTTCTACTTTGTCCCGAATATTCCCTCGGAATTCTATAACTGTTTCACCATTTTCATCCTTTGTAATTGTTATGGTTCCATATGTACCATTTTTCCTATCAAATATTGCATATCCATTTGCTGTAGTTGATACTATTTCAGTATCTCCATCAACCTCTATTCTTACAGGACTATTACTATTTACATTCATTGTTCCTATATTGCTATTTCTTATGTGTATACTGTTCTGTCCGCCAGACAATACTTCAATACTTTTAGCAGTTACATTATCTAATGTACAACTTCCATCCTTACCTGGATTAATTGTTAATTTACCTACTATATTTACATTCCTGATTACTGCATTATCTCCTGTTATATTCAGGTCCCCTTCAAGCTTGGCATTATTAAAGGTTACATCATTAGCAGTAAGGTTAATATTCTTACTATATGCCTCCAGCTTGTTTTCACCAATTGAACCATAGGTTTGTCCATCCTTATCAAATGCTGTAGTTTTTTCTCTAACTACAAAAGCCTGTGATTCCATGTAGCTATCACAATTTTGTCCCTTTAGAGCAGTTTTGCTATTTTCTAGGCCAGCTCTTTTTACGTAAACTGTGATTCTATATGAGCCTGGTTTATCAATCCCAAAGTGAAGATTAAAGTTTTCATTACCATAAGGCATCCATTTAGTATAGTATCTATCTCCTGTTGTCCATAGATCCCTTGCTTCCTTCCTATTGTCATCCCAGAGAATTACTCTATACTGTACCCTTCCACCATAATTTGGTGAATGTAAATCAAAAGTCACTATATCTCCAGCTGTATATTGAAGGGTTGGAGCTATAACATAGTCTACATTTGGTACAATTGCTTGTTTTTGTGCTGCCTGCACAGCTATGCTGTTTAGTAACATCACAAATGTTAAAATGAATGCAAGAGCTACACTAATTTTTTTGTTTTTACACATCAATTTTCTTTCTCCTTTTCCATTTTATGTTGAACTTACCTAGTAAAATTTGAATATTGCCACTTCTATAAATGACATAGAATTCTTTAGCTCATTTTTATTCGCTAATTTTATCAGAAAACCATCCTGTTTATGTATTATGTACCATATTTGTAGTATAAAGTACTTTTTTGTAAAATACAACTAACTAAAGGGAAAAGCCATGTAGGTGGTCTGGTTCGACTCTGCCTACAAGACCTTGACAGTACTTAATTGAATTATTCTTTGATAAAAACAGTTGAGAACTGTCCCCTAGGCTAGCTGCCTTTTGGCTAGGTCGGCAAATATTCCATTGTTCTGCATAAGCTCTTGGTAGGTACCTGTCTCAACAATTTTTCCTTTATCCATAACGATAATCTTATTGCAGTTAATAATAGTACTGAGACGGTGGGCAATAACCAGCCTTGTGGCTTGAAGTTGGTCAAGGCTCTTGCTGACTATGGCTTGAGTGTTGTTGTCTAGAGCACTGGTGGCCTCATCAAAGAAAATTATTTTGGGTTTCTTGATTATTGCACGAGCTATCATTAAGCGCTGCTTTTGTCCTCCTGAAATTGTGCCTGCCCCCTCACTTATGACCGTATGCATACCCATGGGCATTTCCTTTATATCCTCCTCTAGGCCAGCCATTCTGGCTGCTTCCCAGGCGTCATCCATAGACAAATAAGGATTTGCTCCTACAATATTGCTAAATATGTTTCCAATCATAAGTTGTCCATTTTGGAGCACTACACCAAGCTGTCTGCGTACAGCTCGGATGTCTACCTTAGATAGATCCTGTCCATTGTAGTAAACCTCTCCGGTTTCTGGTTTCTCAAAGCCAAGCAACACTCTAAGTAGTGTGGACTTGCCACAGCCTGAAGTACCTACTAATGCCACATAGTCCCCCTCATTTATTTGAAAGGAGATATCCTGTAATATTAATGGACCGTCCTCCTTATACCTGAAGGATAGATGGCTAACTTCAATTGCCCCGGTAAGGAGCTTTGGATTTATCTTATTATCATCATACTCAGGCAAGGTTTCTAATATTGGTTTAGCCCTTTGGTATAGTGGAATAACAATGTTTGCACTTATTAAGGACTCGGATAATGAAGCCATTGAAAATACAAAGGAAGTAAATGCTGAATTAAAGGCTATAAACTGGCCTGGTGTCAAAGTACTATTTGAAGAAGTCAATTTATAGAAAATAACCATGCTGGATAGAATGGGGAAAAGGGCATTAAAGGTAGCTAGCCAGTTGCTTAGAGTCTCTTTTCTAAATGTTAGCTTTCTTTGTTCTCCAAACTCCTTTGCCCATCTATGAAAGGCTCTGGTTTCAGCGCCTGCTACACGAAACTTAGTTATTCCTCCAATGAGCTGAAGCATAATACCTGATATATTATTAGAAATTTCTAGTACCTTACGCTCATATTTTACCTGATAGTAGCCTAGGGTACCCATAATAATTACAGCCAATGCAACCAATATAGCAGCTGTCCCAGCTAGCTTGGAATTATAATAAAAAAGCAGGGCAAAAGTAAATATAGAAAAAATGCTGGATAGAATGGTATTTAAAGTTACTCCTGAGAGAATAATACGCATTTGGCTTATACCCATTGCACGCATAGCCAGCTCTCCTGCGGAAAACTGTTTAAAAAATGGCACTGGAAGACTTAGCAGTCTATCCCATAGAGAAGCTTGAATAGACCCATCCATTTTACCCTCCATACGAAGTGTGGCAATAGAACGAGTAAATTGGAACAGCATAGTCGCCAGGGCACTTGCCCCTAGAAAAAAGACAATTTGAAGTAACTGTCCCTTTTCCCCTTCTGGAATAATACTGCTAAATACTACACCTGTTGCTAGAGGAATAGCTGTCCCCAAAATACCTCCCAGGATACCCATCAATGCTATCATTCCTATATCACGCTTCCAGCAGTTTTTGACGCCAAAGGATATAATATCCCAAATATTAATTTTTTTATTTTCAAATGGTCGATAAAATACAAATCCAAAATATTTGACCTTTGCAGCAGTTTCCTTATCTACAATTTTTTTTGTTCCAAGGGTTAGGTCATGCAATATATATTTTGAAGGAGATGCAGGTATTAAGGCAATTGGTCTGTCATCCTCCACCATATAACCTAGAATTGGACCTCCGTCCTCCTTGTACCATTCTCCTTTTAAGGTTACTTCCCTTGCTCTAATACGTGATGCCCTGGCAATATCCTCCAAATGAGTGTTGCTTTGATTTCCAGGAACACTTTCAGGAGGTGAAAGAATCTCAATATTCATACTCTGACCTAAGAGGCGACAAGCATCCAGGAGAAAATCCCCGCTTGCCTCCTCCAGGTTTATTGTTTTCTTATCTTTATTTATAGCTGCAAGCTTTGAAATTGAATTAGTCATTAGCTGTCTATCATATATTAGCTTCTCTTGAAGTCGCTTTTGCTCATTTAGCTTTTCTTTTTCCCAAAGCTCAGTTGTATACTGAAGAATTTGACTATTGTACTCTTCCTTAAACAAAGGATTTTTTATATATTCCTGCTCCTTCAATTGAATTTCTTCTGTTAAAGCAGTTTCTGTTCCTAATGTATCCCCATTTTTAGCAACCTTTTCCAATGCTCCAAACCAACCCTTCACCAGGTTCCTAAGCTCTTCTGACCCTTCTTCCTGCAATAGCTTTCCCAGCTGACTTACCTCAATGCGTATAAGGCTGGAACCAACTAAACCCGTAGCAAGGAAGGTTTTTTTATTAGGAGAACCCTGAGGAGTAATACCAAAAAGTAAATCTCCTTGAGTTGCTTCAAACAAGAAGTTTTTCACCCCAGTTTGGTTGTCCTTTACTAGTGTTGTTAAGAAAACAGAAACAGTTCCCTCTTCAACCATCCATGCATATTTTGAATTATCTAAAATTTGTGGCTTACTGCCGTCAATAGGAAATTTACTACCCTCTTGTTTAAAAAAACCTATTACATTCATTAAAATCACCTGCTTTACTGTTTATTATCCAATTTTAATCAGTTCTGCATAAATTCCAGCTTTATCACTCAATTCTTTGTGAGTACCTCTCTCCACGATTTTACCCTTCTCTAGGACAATTATTTCATCACAGTCCCTTATAGTACTCAGGCGGTGAGCTACTATTATACAGGTACAACCACGACGACGAATATTTTCATCAACAATTTTTTCTGTAATAGGATCAAGAGCACTGGTAGCCTCGTCCATTATGATAATGGATGGGTTTTGCACTAAGGCACGGGCTATCTCTAGCCTTTGCCTTTGACCGCCGCTAAAGTTTTTTCCGCCTTCATCTACAGGATGATCATATCCTTTGGATCTGACAGTAATATCGTCATGAATGCAAGCATCCTTTGCAGCATGTATTATCTGGAACTCAGATATGGTTTCATCCCACAATGTAATGTTGTCCCCTATTGTCCCCTGGAACATATTGATTTCCTGATCTACCATAGCAAGAGAATTGTTAATCACTGCTCTTTGAAGGGCTGCCCGTGGTTTGCCATCAAATAATATCTCACCGGACCAAGGCTTATAAATTCCAGCTATTATTTTAGCCACTGTAGATTTTCCACTTCCTGAACCACCTACAAGTGCAACACGAGAGCCTGGCCTAAGTGACAAACTAAAATTCTGGATTAATGGAGGCTCTAAAGAGCTGTAGCCAAATGTAATTTGATCCAGCTCAACATATCCCTCCAGCTTCTCACCACTATAGAGGGTTGTATCTTCTAGCTCAACCTCAGCTTCTTTTTCAATTGGATATTTTAATACATCATCTAATCGGTTCATTTCTCCTTCCACTTCCTGGAGCTGTGCTCCTAGTCCAAGAATCTCTGTGACTGGATTCATGAAGCTGGCCATAAGGCTTTGAAAAGCCACCAGCATACCAATAGTCATTTCCCCTTCCAATATTAAAAATCCTCCAAGGGCTAGTACAATAGCGTTATTTATTCCTGTCAAAAAGCTTGGCAAAACCGTTAATAACTGGGATGATACACCTAGCTCCTGTTCTGAATTTAGTGCCTTCGCCTGGTATCCAGACCACTTAGCAAAGAAATCAGATTCTGAGCCTGTGGCCTTTAGGGTTTCTATTATTTGTAGTCCAGACATGCCTGTACCACCTAGTCTTCCTCTATCCTGTAATAGCTTTCTATTTTGATCTACTCTTTTAGATGAAACAAATTTTAAGTATGAAACATTTATTAGTGCAATAACTAGACCTACTAATGATAGGATAAGATTATATTGCAGCATTAAAGCAAAATAGAAAATTATCATTACAAAATTTAAGGCTGTAGTTGCCAGTTGCCCAGATAGTAGCTTTGCTACCCTGTCATTACTCCCCATTCTAGAGGTTATGTCTCCAGCAAATCTTTGAGAGAAAAATTCTGTAGGAAGCCTTAAAATATGCCACAAAAACTGACCTGAGGTAGTGAGTGCAATTTTTGTTTCCAGCTTTAGCAGGTAATATTGCTGTAGCCAGGTTAGAATTCCTCTTAGTGCAGCAGTTATTCCCATGCCAAACAAAAGGGCAGGAACCCAGTAATCTCTACCCCCAAGCAAAATATCATCTATAAAAACTCTTGTAAATACAGGAATAGCTAAGCCTGGTATTACAAGGGCTAGTCCTACAAGGATTATATACAATAGGGGTGACTCTGATCCCTTAAGGCGCTTTTTTAATGGCTCCATAATGCTTGGCTTTTTACTATCCCTCTGAAACTGGGGTGTTGGGGAAAAGGTCAAGGCTATTCCTGTGAAGGACTGACTGAATTCCTCATCAGTAACAGTTCGGCTGCCAGATGCAGGATCCCTTAAATAAACCTTTCCATTATGGAAGCCCTCTACTACTAGGAAATGGCTAAAATTCCAATGAACAATCAATGGCATTTCCATCTCCTTAAGTGATTCAGGCTCCTTTCGAAAGCCCTTAGCCTCCAGGTCATATTTTCTAGCTGCCTTTAAAATATTACTTGCTTTACTACCATCTCTGGATATTCCACAGGATACTCTTAGTTCCTCTAGGGTTATATACTTACCATAATAGGCTAAAATCATTGCCAAGGAGGCAGCACCGCACTCAACCCCTTCCATCTGAAGTACAGTTGGAACCTTAACCCTTTTACTTTTTTCCACCTTATCACCTCCTGCTTTCATTTTAACCACCACAAAAAGTCATGAACCTCGTAGGGGCGAACAGTGTTCGCCCGTGACGTACTAACAATACAAGCCAACCTTTGATTGATCATGCCAAATCTGGCGAACACTGTTCGCCCCTACGGGTAGGCTGAATGTGGGGGGTTCATATTTACTCACTTAAGAATAGGTATCACCTTTCCAATAGGCTTTTCTCTATTAATAATTACTTCACTTTCAATAAGTGTCCCACTATGAAAGACCATATGAGGTCCCGAGGGAGATGACCACCTATAACCACTTTCAGTCCTAGAGTCAGGAATCAGATCAATACGAACCATTAATGGTGCACCCTGACCTGCCAGCATGGAAACTAGATTTTCATTTCCTAGGGTTTGCAGCATGCTTTGAGTGGTAGCAGGATACTCAGATATGGAAATAACTCTTCCTAGCATAAATCCATATTCCTCCTTATTCACGATTGTAGGGGATATTTGAACCTCCATACCAGGATGTATTCTTCCCCCCTGTTCAACTGGAACATAGATTACTGCTTCCATCTTGACCGTGCCACCAGACTGCTCCAAGGTAAGTAGAGATTCTCCTGGTTGAATAATACTTCCCTTACTTATTTTAACCTCTAAAATTCGTCCATCAATTTGGGAAAGAATTTGAGACTTATAATCCAATTGCTCTCGAAGTCCTTTAATTTCTTTTTCTACTTCCTTATACTTTGATGATTTCATCTGTTGGTTACTTTCCATATCAACAAGATTACTTTGAAGAAGGTTAATTTTCTCGACAAGCTCTGGAATTTCAATTCTTGCTATAACGTCACCCTTTTTAACCATATCTCCAAGCTTAAACCTTATATCAATCACTTGACCTGAGGTATGATGCTGAACAGAAAAGACTCCTCCATTATTTATAAGAATCCCTTGTCCACTTATTTTTGTAGGGACACTGCCAAAGAAACCCCAAACAATAGCACTAATTAGGATACAGCCAATGGCCATTAGTGCAAACCAAGCTTTGGTTGAGGTCACCTTTATTAATTCATCTAATTGTTCCGGAGATGAAAGCTTATCCAGGGATACTTTGCGAAACAAATCTTGACTCATAAATTACACCTCCAACTACCTTTCAACATATTGAAATATTCCATTTTTCATTTTTTTAAGTACAACCAAGTCCCCAATGTCATCTCCATTTTCGTCAAATTCATGTGTACCTATTACCCCTTGCCATTTGCCTAAATTTCTTAACTCCTCTGCAACTGTAGATGGGTCGTCCAAATCAGACTTTGCAATAGCGGCTGATAGCAGCTTAACTGAGTCATATCCTAATGCAGAATAGGAGGTGGGCATTTGCTTATATTCTTTCACAAAGCTCTTCACAAACCTATCTATCTCTGAGCCCTCTGCATATGGATTAAATATGGACCCTATTATTGTCCCTTCTGCTGCATTACCACCAATTTCTGATAACCTGAGAGAGTCGAGAGAGTTTCCTCCAAAAAAAGGCAGGTTAATAGCCCCTTGACCAGCATCAAAAATAAACTGTCCTCCTAGGGACAAATTGCTTGCTATGAAAATTCCATCTGCCCCAAAGGCTTGCCACCTTTTATATAGGCGTTTTAAATCCTCAATGCTGGTATAGTAGTTAAATCTATCAACAATACTTATTCCTTGTGACTTTGCATAGTCCTCGAAAGCATTTGCCAACCCATTTCCGTAGGAATCGTCAGAATAATAAATAACCATCCTCTCATATCCTTGTTCTGAAAGATATATAGCAAGCTGCTTTGCTATTTCATCATCGCTTGGTATATTGCGGAAAATATTTTTATACCCCTTTTTAGTTAGTTCTGGTGCTGTGGATGCAGGTGACAACATTACAAGTCCTGCATTATCATAAATTGTGGAGGTAGGAATAGATATAAAGGAGTTTTGGTGGCCAATCACTGCTTGGACCTCCTTATTTTCTGCAAAGGACTGGGCTATGGTCATGCCTAATGCAACCTCTGAACCATCATCCTTTTTAAGCAGCCTAAGCTTTCTGCCCTCAATCCCTCCACTACTGTTAATTTCCTTAACAGCAAGGTCAATCCCTTCGTTAAATAGGTCCTTATTTGCTTCAAATGGCCATGCTACTCCAATAACTATCTCAGTGTTCTTTTTCATTTTGCTACAGCCAGTTAAGGAAAGAAGGATAAGAGTAGAAATAATAATTATTTGATACATTGCTGTTTTTTTATACATATCTCCACAACCTTTTTATTAAAATTAAACACATTATTATGGCTTTAAAGTTTATACGACAAATATCGATAAGTATTACATATTTTTTTGTAATGATACTCCTACTTAAACGTATTAAATATATATTGGAATAGGGGGTTAGATACATGGTTAAAAATGATATAATGCCATTTCACCTTTTTAATTATCAGGGCAACAATTATGTTATTAATATTGAAAACATGAGGGCAAGCTCTATTGATGAAATGACCACAAAAAACCTTGAAAGAATTGTAACTGAGCCAGAAACCTTATTGACACCGAGCATAGAAGAAGCCCTTAATAAACTTGGATTAATTTCTGAAGCTGGGATAAAAGTAAAAGCCCTCCCAAGGAAAGAGTCTTATTCCATTGTCAACATAGCACTTTTGCTGACACAATCCTGTAATCTCAGATGTACCTACTGTTATGGAGATGGTGGAGAATATGGAACCGGCGGCACTATGGAGGAGAAAACAGCATTACAGGCAGTAGATTGGCTCATAGAACAATCGGGAAAAGTAAAGAAAATAAATATCATTTTCTTTGGTGGGGAACCATTTATTAACTTTCCCATAATGAAAAAAGTCGTTGAATATGCAGAGCAAAGAGTCATTGAATTGGATAAGGAAGTTGGCTTTAGTGTCACAACTAATGCTACTCTCCTTGATGATGATAAAATTTCTTTTATAAAGGAACATAATATACACATTATAATCAGTATTGATGGTCCTAAAGAAATACAAGATAAGCAGAGGCCATTTGCAGGAGGTCAAGGTTCCTATGATGTTATCTTGCCTAAAATAAAAAAGCTCCTTAAGGTTTTACCTGACACTCGTGCCCATGCAGTACTAGTTGATGATAGTAAAACCCATATTGTTAAAAATGCCTTAACGGAAATTGGTTTCTCTGAAGTTTCAATTATGCCCGCATCACCATCTTTATTTGATAGGTCATTAGAAAAAGCAAAACAAGCAAGGAAGCTTAAGGGTATGCTTAATGAAATGGAACTTGAAGTTAAAGCATGGATTTCTAATACTAAAAACAGAGATGTTGAAGCTTTGAAGATATTAAGGTCAAATTCTGAGTTAGCCCAAAGTCTGTTATCCTTCCTGCACAACCAGAAAAAGCAGTATGCCTGCGGAGCTGGTCTAAAATTTGTAGGGGTCTCTTGTTCTGGTGATATATATTTATGTCATCGTTTTGTTGGCATGGAGGACTATAAGTTAGGAAATATATTTAGTAAAACTTTGGATAGAGAAAAATATCAGGAATCTCCGATTACTCAGATGGAGGAATGCATTAACTGTTTTGCAAAGCACTACTGTGCTGGTGGGTGCAAACACGATAATGCTGGTTCCTGTGGCTCAGGCTTTAAACCCTCTGAGGATATGTGTCAAATGAAGCGTCGGGAGGTAGAGTTAGCTGCAGCCACAGTTTCTATGTTTAATGATGGGGATCGTGCTTTTCTTATGGAATATGAAATATTCCCACCAAAGCCTTGTCCTCTCGATTTCTAGATAAAGGGGCTGTCCTGCATTATAGATATTACACATGTAAAATGTAAAATATATCCCGTAGCGGCAGGCTTCCACGCCTGCATGCTGGCACAAAAAAGGATGAAACTTGTAGGGGCGAACAGTGTTCGCCCGTGGCGTACCAACAATCCGGATCAGCCTTTAATTGATTATGCCCAAATCAGGCGAACACTGTTCGCCCCTACAGTAGGCTGAATTTGGGAAGCTTCATACTAAAATATAGAAGGAGCCGATTATCGGCTCCTTCTATACTAATACTCTAAAAATAACTTCTTGATATTCACCCAATTATTTTTACAGCATGTCTACATAATTACCAGATTGATACATCTCCTATTCCTTCTAAACATGCATGTCCGCAGCCACCAGCTACATTGTCAAGTTCATCATCAGAAAGTCCTTGTTCTTCTTTTACCTTTGCAAGTTCCTCTTTAGTAAAATCATACCCTGCTGCCTTAACAAATTCCGCACGTGCTTTTGCGTCCTTCAATGCAGCTAATTTCTTTTTAAATCCCTCGTCATTTTTAACTTTTTCGATAAATGCCTTTGCTGATACAACACTCATAGTATAGCCTCCTTTTTTTATTGGATCGATTTTTCTTTTCAATGGTTTATACGTTTTTATATAAAATGTATTACACATTAAAAACAAGTTTTTCATTTTTTGTATAGCTTTCATTCTAACGACTGCAATTAGGACATTTTCCCTGAAGTTTTTTGGACCTAGACCCACAGAAGGGGCAAGTAACATTTTCCTCCCCTGTTTGTCCTTCAAAACCAGCAGCAACCAGATTCAAATCCTCTTCATCCAATTCATCATCATTTCTTAACATCATAGCTAATGTTGATTTTTTAATGACTTGATCTAGCAGCTGTTTCCGCAAGTTTTCTCTTATTTTACTACTGACGCTTAAATCTGTAGCAATCATGGTCTTTGCTAGAAGAAGAAGCTTTTCAATCTCTTCATCCTCCACAAGGCCAATATCCTTCTCCCCTGCTAAAATTTGTTCCAGGTAAGCTATGTAAATATCCACCTTTGCCTTTTCAACCATAAATATTCAGCCCCTGACTTTCCAGGATTATGCGCAACCGACGCATAGCCCGAAATAATATTACACCTGTATTACTTTCACTAATACCGGTAAGCCTAGCAATATCTCTGTTGGATAAGCCACTCCAGAATTTCAAAGCAATAATATCGCATTCCCTTTGGGTTAGAGAGGATAATGCCTTCAATAGCTTTTGTTGTGTTTCATTAAAAGCAACTACATCACAGGGATCTGGCTCAGAATCAATGAGCTCCTCTGTTATCTCTAGAGAAGTAGAATGGGTCCTCGTCTGACTGCGATAATAATCTATTATGGTATTACGAGCAATGGTAAAAAGCCAAGTTGAAAATGATGCCTTTTCTGATTGGTAATATTTAAATCTTGAGAATAGTTTTTCAAAAACCTGGCTGACTAAATCCTCAGCAGCATGGAAATCAGATACACGATAATGTACATAGTTATAAATTCGAGGAAAGTAATTGTTATAAATCTCAGTAAATGCCCTATCACTATTATTAGCTAGAGAAATCAATGATATTTCTTCTGTATGAGTTTGCATAATCATCCTTTGCTTATCCCCCCTCTCTATAACTATTTTTTTTAAAATACTTCAAATAAAGCATGTAATTATGAAAATAAGACTATTTTTACTTTTAACCGATAAAAAATGTATATATTCGACCTATATATACATATTAGAATTTATGGTTTATATTTACAATGTACTAAAGTACAGTCTCAAAAAATAAAAAATTACAATCTCTTGAGTTAAGAAACTGTAATTTTTACTAATACCTATTTACTACCATCTTTTTTATTTTTTATAAGCCCCATCCGTCCAGCATAAGCAATTACCTGTGCCCTATTCTCAAGATGAAGTAGCTCGATAATTCTACCCATATGATATTTTAGGGTCCTTTCTGTAATTCCAAGAGCATCTCCTGCTTCCTTATAGGTGATTCCCTTAGCTACCATCTCCAGTATTTCTAATTGTCGCTCTGTTAGCTTCCCTCTCTCTTCCTTCACTAATTCATGCTTGGAGTCCTTCCTACCATTTGTGCTGCTAGGCTGGAATTCTTTCAAAAGTCTTGCAGCCAGGCCAGGGGATAGGGGAACTTCATCCTTCTCAAGATCAAAGAGCATATCCACAAGCTCCTTGGCATTTGTACTCTTCAAAAGATATCCTGAGGCTCCATATTTAACAGCATCAAAAAGATCCTCATCTTCCTCGGATGTGGTAAGCATAACAACCTTAACGTTTGGCATTTCTGCCTTAATCAGCTTCAATGAATCTATTCCATTGCATTTAGGCATCTTGATATCCATTAATATAATATCTGGTTTCAAGCTCCTTGCTCTATCAAGTGCTTCTCTGCCGTCCCGGGCTATACCGGCAACTTCTATTCCGTGGGTCTCAAGGAGGTATTGAAGTCCTTCTATAAATAAAGAATGATCATCAACCAGCATCAATTTCATTTTTCTTTTTCACTCCCTTCCTAATAGGCACACAGCAAATAACCTTGCTCCCCTTTCCTACTATTGATTTAATTTCTAAATGACCTCCTATTTCTGATGCACGCTCCTTCATAATGCTTAATCCAAACTTATTTTTTGAACAGTTAGCTCTCTGAATAGTTTCAAACCCCTTTCCATTATCCTCTATGGAAATACATAATTGCTCTCTGACAATTAAAAAGTTTATTCTCACATGACTTGCTTCTGCATGTTTTCTAACATTATTTAATGCTTCTCTAACTATATTAAGTATATTAAGCAATACACTAGGCTCCAACTTTTCCCCTGTAAAACCAATTGGGTTATCCCACTCTACTGTAATACCTGTTTGTTCCTCAAAACCTATTATATCCTTTTCCAATACAGTAATAAGATCCTTTTCCAGAGAATCCATATTTCGTACATTGTGTATGTATTCTCTTATTTCATTATGAGCAGATTGGGAAGCATCTACTAGTTTATCAATGCTGTAGGCTGCAATTTCTATTCCAGAATTCCTAAGCTCCTGCCCGATTCCCTGGGCTTGCAGGTTAATAAAGCCTAATACTTGTCCAAGGTTGTCATGCATATCTCTCGCCATTCTTTCCCTCTCTTCAATAACAGCATACTTACGCTGTTGTCTCAAAAATTCCTGCTCTGCCTTCTTTTTTTCAGTTATTTCATAGGCCATCAGGAGCCTACCTATGAGTATACCTTTACTATCATTAAGAGGAGAAAGCAATGCCTCATAAACCTTTGATATTCCCCCATTATTTATGGAAAACTCAGTATGATTAATGCTTCTGTCCACACAAGCATTAACTAACTCTGGAATTTTATCACAGACTTCCTCAACTCTCTTTGTATAAATCTGTGAAGCAGTTATACCAATAATTCTTTGAAAGGCAGGATTAACATCCAGTATTCTATCCTGTAAATCAAGAACAATAACACCTGGATCCATAGTCTCAATGATTGTAGCACGTGCCAAGGGAATCAGATCAAAGAGTTTGAAGCGGAAAATCCCCCAGGCGATGATTACTCCTGCAGGTCCAAAGAACACCGGAGTAATATCGAACTTTTTAAAGGGACTTAAACCTGAAATATACATGATATTAGGAAACACAATTAAGCTCATTCCAAAGAGCAGTACAATTGCCTGCTTCCTATAAACCGTGTTTTTAAAAAATACTGCTTTTATAAGAAGCACCCAGGCAGTAATATTCAAAAGATGTGAGTATGCTGCATGAATATAAAAAACAGGACCGTATTTTTTAGAAATAACAGGGAAAAATCCGCTGTAATCCATATTCATATCATACCTCATCAACCCATGTAGTCCATCAGTCCACACAAGAATGATGATAATGGTAGGTATTACTGCAATCCATAAAATCTTTTTATTTTTAATCCACCTATCATATCCGGTGAACTGCATGCACAATGTCAGGAGGGTAACAGGGGAATAACAATATGCAAAATACTGCATATTCGCCCAAAACAGCTTTGTGGAAAAATCCATAGCAGACATTTCAAATGCATTGCCTGCAGACCATATTGTAACAACAAACATGCTGAGTACAAAACTAGTTACACCCCTTGCACTTCGTCTCATTAACAATGCATAAATGCCGAGTGATAGTGACATAAATGCCGAGATAATTAGTAGCCATAAATATGGAGTTAATTGAAACTGCATTTTTCCCCCTCCCATCCTATAATAATACTATATAGTTAATTATAAACTATATAATTACAAAATGGAAAAAAACTTTGAGGAGTAGGTGCCAGTTCACAACTATTTTAATCAAGCTAAGCAATAGAAAAAAGTAGATCAAGACTCAGTTGTAGTGCTTATTGGAGAATGCATCTCATTTTGGAAGGATCTTTGCATTATTTGGTGGAGGTAAGGAAGCAGTTGAGAAAGTATTAAAGGAGGAAGGAATAGAATTACACAGTCATTAGACAGTAAATGAGGAGTAACAAGTTGTTTCAACTTGTCACTCCTCATTTATTTGTATTTTTTAATTTGCTAATTTTTTTAAATTACCACTTAAAATATTAATTTCAGATATGGATGAGTTTATTGTTGACATCTGACTATTTTCATTCTCCAGGGTTGATAAAATTTCCTGGGTGGAAGCAACATTCTCTTCTGAAATACTTGCTATATCTTCAAGTTGCTTCTGCACATCTACGAATTTTTCTGCAGCAGTGTCAATTATACTCATACCTTTCGCCAAGTCAGAATTTGTTTCATTAAAGGAATACTTCAAATCCTTGAAATAGGAACTTATTTCATTAACAAGCTCCTGGCCTTGATTTGCTGTCCTTTCACCCTGAAAGGCTTTTTCACTAGCTTCCTTTGACTTGTTAAGTATATCATTTGTAACAACCGTTATTTCTTCAACTATGCTAGCACTTTGCTCGGCAAGCTTTCGGACCTCATCAGCCACTACTCCAAAACCCTTTCCATGCTCACCTGCACGTGCAGATTCTATTGCAGCATTTAACGCCAGAAGATTGGTTTGTCCTGCTATCTGACTTATCCCTTCGAGGGATGAAGTAACCTTCCCCATGCTTGCCTGAAGCTGGGAAACTATTAATGCAGTATTGCTAATAGTAGAAGTAATGATGCTAAAATGAGAGGCTACTTGATTTATTTTATTCCAACCTTCATCAAAATCCTCATTCATTTTGCCTGATTTTTTGATAATTTCATCTGAAATAGACAGAGTTTCCCTTACATTTTCCAAGGAATTTGTCATAGTTTCATTAATATTGTTTATGCTTGTTGCCTCTATTTCAATAGCTTTAGCCATCTGATGTACCGAGCCAACAATAGCTTCACTTGCATTTGTGATACTGCCAATGTTGCTGCTGAATTTATTTACATTGGTGTCAAGAGTACTGGTGCCTTCCTTAATATTTATAAAGGTATTTTCAAGTGTTTTTAAAAGACCTGTTGCTTCATTTTCTTTTACTGCAGATGCATCAATGAGCTCTCTGCCCCATTTAGTTAGGAAAAACAGTAAAAGCAAAGAAGCATCAAAAAGTGTCATAACTGTAACAAATCCTTTTATGTTGCCATCTACACCTAATAGTTTTTCAGGTGATATGAAATACGAAACAATAAGTGTAATATTCATAATTACTCCATATACAGCAATAAGCTCCTTTTTAAAATATAAAGATACCATTGCTAAAGACATTACAAGAATATAATGCTTATTCAGTGCAAAGCCTTGAGCTTGAAAAAGAGCAATAATCACAAGTGCAGGAAATAGTGCAAACAAAAGTCCCTTAACATATCTATTTATAGGAAGAAAATAATTAATTGAAGATATTAGAATAATCACAACTCCTGCAATAATAATTGAAATGCTATTAGAAATTCCTTTAGTAATAAGTATTTGTCCCACAATAAGTATAACAATTACGACAGTTGAAATTAAGTTGACCTTGTCAACCCTTTTAGTATTGTATGAATCTTGATTTTGCATAAGTGACCTCCACTCCAATAATAGATATTTGGTAAAAAATTATCATTATTATGCATATTATAGCACTATTCACCAAATTATAATATATTTTGTAAGCAAAATGGGGAATGGTATTGGAGTGATTCAATGCGAAATAAAAGT
>JARDZI010000249.1 GCA_029240935.1 Clostridiales bacterium | reverse complement strand
TGTGGTTGAACATTTGCATGCTCAGCTCCAAATAACTCCTTCATTCTGTCCCTTGCAAGGTTTTCTGCCATGTCTACATACTCACAACCACCATAATACCTTTTTCCTGGATATCCTTCGGCATATTTGTTTGTAAGTGGTGATCCCATGGCCTCCATTACTGCTTGGCTTGTAAAATTTTCTGATGCAATAAGCTCTATCTTACTTTCCTGTCTGCCAATTTCCAAGTTGATAATGTCCAAAATTTCCTTATCCGTTTTTTTAATTGCGTTAAAGTCCATAATTTACACTTCCCTTCATCTTGAGCGTACTATTTTCTTGGAGGAACCATATGAATTGCTTCGCCCTTCAAACCTAAAACCGCCTCTAAAAATGCTTCGCTTAGAGTTGGATGTGCATGAATAGTGCTAGCAATGTCATCCACATTTAACTTCTTGGTAACTGCTAAGGTTCCTTCCTGTATCAGGTCAGATGCATGGGGACCCATAATGTGAACCCCAATTATCGTATTTTCATTATCCGATAACACCTTCACCATACCTTCTGATTCTCCTAGAGCAAGAGCTTTTCCATTTGCACCAAACATAAATTTACTTACCTTATATTCCATTCCCAATTTTTTCGCCTCATCCTCTGTTATTCCGACAGTGGCAATCTCAGGAAATATGAATACGCAGCTAGGGACAGGCTTTGTGGTTTCATTATTACCAATTCCTGCTATTTCTTCAATTACTGTGATTCCTTGGTGTGATGCTACATGTGCTAACATCATTTTACCATTAACATCCCCAATAGCATATATATTTTTTGCATTTGTTTTAAAATTTTTGTCGACTTTTATACCTTTTCTGTCGAATTCTACACCCGCAGCCTCAAGATTAAGTCCCTCAGTAACTGGTTTTCTTCCTGTAGAAATCAATACTCTCTCTGCAAGAACTTGAATTTCGCCTTTTTTCCCCTCAGCAAAAACATTGAAGCCATCATCAGCTTTTTCTATCTTAGTAACTCCTGTTGATGTGTGAATATCAATACCCTTCTTTTTTAAGGACACCCCAAGTCTTTTTGTAAAATCCGAATCCACCTGGGCTAATATATTAGGTAAAAATTCAATTACTGTTACCTTAGAGCCTAAGGAGTTAAATATAGCTGCAAACTCCATACCTATAACTCCCCCACCAATGATCGCAAGGCTTTTAGGTAGTTCATCAAAGTCCAGTATTTCATCACTAGTATATACTCCAGGGGTATTAGCCCCTGGAATTGGTGGTACTAGTGGTGTAGAGCCTGTAGCAATAATGATATTTTTTGTACTTATATCACTTGCTTTTCCATCTTCATAGGTTACTGTAATAGTATTATTATCTTTTATAGAGCCTATTCCAGCTAATACCTCTACCTTGTTTGCCTTTAAAAGCTGTTGAATTCCACCTACTAGCTGGTTTACTATGTTTTGTTTTCTCATCTGAATCTCTGGAACATTTATATCATACCCTTTAATGCTTATTCCAAATTCATCAATATTCTTAAGTGTATTAATTATTTCTGCATTTCTATATAATGCTTTAGTCGGAATACATCCTCTATTTAGGCATGTGCCACCTAATGCATCTTTTTCAACAAGGCAAACCTTTAACCCAAGCTGAGATCCTCTAATTGCTGCTTCATAGCCTCCAGGTCCACCACCTATAATTACAACATCAAAGTCCATTTTGCCACCACCTTATTTGCTCCACTTTAGTACTGGATTCCTTGCTGCCTTAACCTCATCAAGTCTTCTAACAATTGTGTTGTGAGGTGCACTCTTCACAAGCTCTGGAGTTTCCTTTGCTTCCTTTGAGATTTTTATCATAGCATCAATAAATCCATCCAGAGTTTCCTTGCTTTCTGTTTCTGTTGGCTCTATCATTATTGCACCATCAACTATAAGTGGGAAGTATATTGTTGGTGGATGATACCCATAGTCAAGTAATCTCTTTGCAATATCAAGTGTTGATACCTCTTGAAGTCCCTGACCAAGCCCACCTAATACAAACTCATGCTTGCATACCTCATCAATTGGAAGATAATAATAATCCTTTAGCTTGTTTTTCATATAGTTAGCATTTAAAACTGCTAATTCACTTGCCTTTTTCAGTCCCTCTGCTCCCATGGTCAAAATGTAAGTATATGCCCTAACCAATACTCCAAAGTTTCCGTAGAAGCCCTTGATCTTTCCAATAGAGAGTGGCTTATCATAATTTAATGTATAATTTTCTCCCTGTTTTTCAACTATAGGTACAGGTAAAAACGGAACAAGATTCTTTTTAACTCCAACTGGTCCACTTCCTGGTCCTCCACCACCATGTGGTGTTGAGAAGGTCTTGTGAAGGTTCAAGTGAACAACATCGAAACCCATGTCTCCTGGTCTTGTTATTCCCATGATTGCATTCATGTTGGCACCATCATAATACAATAATCCACCAGCTTCATGAACAAGCTTTGCTATTTCCTTTATATTTTTCTCAAATAATCCAAGTGTACTTGGGTTTGTTAGCATTAATCCAGCTATTTCATGGTTTAATACAGCCTTTAAGCTTTCAATATCAACTGCACCATTTTCATCTGAGGTTACTTCAACAATATCAAAACCTGCTACTGAAGCACTAGCAGGGTTTGTTCCATGTGCTGAATCTGGAACTATTATTTTAGTTCTCTTAAGGTCCCCTCTATTTTGATGATATGCCTTAATTATCATAAGCCCAGTAAGCTCACCATGGGCACCTGCTGCTGGCTGAAGTGTAACCTTATCCATTCCAGATATTTCAGACAGCATTTCACCTAGTCCATACATTAGCTCAAGTGCTCCCTGTGCAGTAGCAACTGGCTGATATGGATGAAGTCCAGTAAACTTAGGAAGTGATGCCATATCTTCATTTATTTTAGGATTATATTTCATTGTGCAAGAACCTAATGGATAAAAGCCAGTATCAACCCCGTAATTTTTATTTGATAAAAGGGTAAAATGTCTTACTACATCAACTTCACTTACTTCAGGAAGTTCAGCTTCCACTTCTCTTAAATTCTTTTTACCAAGCATTTCACTTAGCTCTATTTCAGGTACATCACATTCAGGTAATGTATAGGCATTTCTTCCTTCCTTGGAAATCTCAAATATCAGCTTATTATATTCCTTCATTTTATCCCCTCCAATACTTTAGCTAATTTATCAATCTCAGCCTTTGTCCTCTTTTCTGTAACACAGAAAAGAAGTCCATTAGGGAGAGGATAGTCCATGCTTAAATCATATCCCCCAAGTATATTATTCTTTAAAAGCTCTGAGTTAACTTTACTTGCTTCTCCTTCAACTGCAAATTCCTTAAAGAATGGTTTGTTAAACAAAGGTTTATACTTCCCTGATTTTATTATTTCACTGTAAGCATAATGTGCCTTTCTAGCACTTTGCTCAGCAACTTCCTTTAATCCCTTCTTGCCTAATGTTGTAAGATACACTACTGCTGTAAGTGCGTTCAAGGCTTGGTTTGAGCATATATTTGATGAAGCTTTTTGTCTTCTTATATGCTGTTCTCTTGCTTGAAGAGTTAAAACGAATGCTCTTTTTCCATCTAAATCCTCAGTCTGTCCAACTATTCTTCCAGGCATCTTTCTCATTAGCTTGGAGGTTACTGCCATAAAGCCAAGGTATGGTCCACCATAGTTTAGAGAATTACCTAATGATTGTCCCTCACCTACTGCAATATCAGCTCCAATCTCCCCAGGAGTCTTAAGTACCCCAAGAGATATTGGATCAACATTCATAATAAGTAATGCTTTATTTGCATGGGTGATTTTTTCTACCTCTTCCATGTCTTCAATTATTCCAAAGAAATTAGGGTTCTGTACAATGACTCCTCCTGTACTTGAATCAACTGCAGCTCTTAATTTATCAATATCAGTAACCCCATCTGTCATGTCAACCTCAACAAGCTCTATTTCTCTAAATCCCAAATAAGTCTTAAGTACCTTTCTTATTTCAGGATGAACTGTTTTTGATACTACTATTTTATTCTTCTTCCCATTTTCTGCAGCCATCAATGCAGCTTCAGTACATGCTGTTGGTCCATCATACATTGATGCGTTTGAAACATCCATGCCAGTTAAGCTGCAAATCATGGACTGATATTCAAATATTACTTGAAGTGTCCCCTGGCTTATTTCAGGCTGGTATGGAGTATATGCAGTATAAAATTCAGACCTTGAGGTAATATGCTTTATAAGTGAAGGAATATAATGATCATATGCTCCAGCTCCTAAAAAGCATGTTAAATCCTCATTACTTAAATTTTTGTTAGTTAAATCCTTCATATGCTTTGATACTTCAAGCTCAGACATTGAAGGGTTTAAATTTAGCTTTCTTTTTAGCTTCACATCCTGAGGAATATCTTCAAAAAGCTGGTCAATGGAATTCAACCCCATGCCTTGAAGCATTTCCTTCTCTTCATCTTGAGTATTTGGTATGTATGGATACATATTATGCCTCCTTGCTACAAAAATCTTCATATTCTTCAGCAGTCATAAGGTTATCTAGCTGTGCCTTATCTGAAATTTCAACTAGCATCATCCAGTTTTCATATGCATCTTCATTAATTAATGCAGGATCATCAACTATTGCCTCATTGGCCTCTAATATCTTTCCATCTATTGGCATAAATACGTCTGATGCTGCCTTAACAGATTCAACAACTCCAAATGTATCTCCTTCTGACAATTCTGAATCAACCTCTGGAAGCTCTACAAATACTATGTCTCCTAGTGAATGCTGTGCAAAGTCTGTAATACCTATATATGCCTTTCCTCCTGAAACCTTAACCCATTCATGTTCCTTTGTGTAAAGTAAGCTTTTTAATACCTTCATTTTTATTCCTCCTCTTAATTATTCTTATTTATTTTTTATAATTTTTATTATAAAATTTTCTACTTACAACTACTGCCTTTGCAGGCTTATTTCTTATAAGTATATCTATTTCAGATCCTAGTTCAGTATATTTTATATCGATTAATGCAAGACCTATATTGCGCTTTAAAGTTGGTGATAAATATCCAGTAGTTACAAAACCGATATTTTCTCCATTTGCAGTTACTTCATATCCATGTCTTGGTATCCCTCTGTCCTTCATTTCAAAACCAACTATCTTTCTCTTAAGTCCCTCTTCCTTTTGCTTTACAAGTGCAGCCTTGCCAATGAAATTCTCCTTATTAAGCTTAACAAAGAATCCAAATCCAGCTTCAAGTGGAGTTATTTTCTCTGACAACTCATTACCGTACAATGGAAGATTTGCCTCAAATCTAAGTG
>JARDZI010000248.1 GCA_029240935.1 Clostridiales bacterium | reverse complement strand
TCTTGCAGATGATATAGCACTAAATCTAGCAGCACCTTCTGTAAGAATTGAAGCACCTATTCCTGGAAAAGCTGCTGTAGGTATTGAGGTTCCAAATCGGGAAGTAGTTCCTGTTATGCTTAGAGAGGTATTGGAATCCAATGAGTTTATTGACTTTAATTCTAGAGTTGCTTTTGCATTAGGAAAAGACGTAGGTGGAAAATGTATAGTTACAGATATATCTAAAATGCCCCATTTATTAATTGCAGGTGCTACAGGTTCTGGAAAGAGTGTTTGCATAAACTCATTAATAGCTAGCTTGGTTTATAAATCCTCTCCAGATGATGTAAAAATGCTTTTAATAGATCCAAAGGTTGTAGAACTATCAGTTTATAATGGTATTCCACACCTGTTAATTCCAGTAGTAACTGACCCTAAAAAGGCAGCTTCTGCTTTATATTGGGCAGTAAATGAAATGACTGTAAGGTATAAACTTTTTGCAGATAATAATGTTAGAAATATAGAAAGCTACAACAAGCTTATAGATAACAAGGCAATTGGTGAAAAGCTTCCTCAGATTATAATTATAATAGATGAGTTAGCAGATTTAATGATGGTAGCAGCTAATGATGTTGAGGATGCTATATGTCGTTTAGCACAAATGGCAAGAGCAGCAGGAATGCATCTTGTAATAGCAACACAGAGACCATCTGTTGATGTTATTACTGGAGTTATTAAGGCAAATATTCCTTCAAGAATATCATTTGCTGTGTCCAGCCAAATAGACTCAAGAACAATATTAGATATGGCTGGAGCTGAAAAACTTCTAGGAAAGGGAGATATGCTATTCTTACCAATTGGAGAAAATAAGCCTGTAAGAATTCAAGGAGCATTCATCTCTGAAAAGGAAGTTGAGGCAGTTGTAGGATATTTAAAAACTTCAACACTTGCTAACTATTCAGATGAGATTATAGAAGTGATTGAAAAAAAGACAACCCAATCCCCTAGTTATGAGGAATCTGAGGATGAGCTGCTTCCTGAGGCTATTAAAATAGGATTTGATTATGGACAAATATCAGCATCAATGCTTCAGAGAAGGTTAAGGATTGGCTTTAATAGAGCTTCTAGAATTGTTGAGGATATGGAATCTAAGGGAATAGTCGGACCACAGGATGGAAGTAGACCAAGACAGTTTCTCATGAGTAAGGAAGAGTTTGAAGAGGATTTAGATTAGCCATTGTGTAGAAGGCATATATTTGCTATTATATGATAGGAAATATTTTAACCTAATACCATTATGCAAAATGGTAATTTCCTGGGAAATTATAATTGGAGGTTTGACAAAACATGAATAACTGTGTTGGTATGGTATCATTAGGCTGTGATAAGAATAGAATTGATTCAGAAATAATGCTAGCAATTTTATCAAAGAATGGATACAATGTTGTTAATAATGAAAAGGATGCAGATGTAATAATTATAAATACATGTGGCTTTATAGATTCAGCAAAGGAAGAATCTATTGATACAATAATTGAAATGGCAAAAAATAAGGAATCAGGAAAATGTAAATCAATAATAGTGACAGGTTGTATGGCCCAAAGGTATAAGAATGAGCTTTTAAACGAGTTACCAGAGATAGATGCAATTATTGGTACAGGAAGCTATAGAGACATCTGTAATATTGTTAAAAGGTCACTTGAAGGTGAAAAATCAATAAGTGAATTTAATGATATTAATTATAGCCTTGAGCATGAAAACAGAATTATTACCACACCAGGTCACTATGCATATGTTAAAATTGCAGAGGGTTGCAACAATAATTGCAGCTATTGTATTATTCCAAAGCTAAGAGGTAACTTTAGAAGCAGAAGTATAGAAAACATTGTTAGTGAAATAAGTGAACTTGGACAAAAAGGAATTAGAGAAGTTATTTTGGTTGCACAAGACACAACAATGTATGGAATTGATATTTATAAAAAGAAAATGTTAAGTCAGTTACTAGAGGAAATTGAAAAAATTCCAGAAATTAAATGGATAAGATTAATGTATAGTTATCCTGAGGAAATTTCTGACGAGCTTATTAGCTATATGAAGAAAAGCAAAAAGCTCTGTCATTATTTTGATATACCAATGCAGCATATAAGTAATAATATTTTAAGGGCAATGGGAAGGAAAAGTTCTGGAGAGAATACAAAAGCATTGATTAAAAAAATTAGAAGTGAGATCCCTGATGTTATTATTAGAACATCATTGATTGTTGGATTTCCTGGTGAGAGTGATGAAGATTTTAATGAGCTTAAAGAATTCCTAAAGGAATATAAATTAGATCGAGTAGGAGTTTTCACCTATTCCCAGGAGGAAGATACTATTGCTGCTATAATGGATAAGCAAATTTCTAGTGATATTAAGGAAATGAGAAAAGAAATTCTTATGAAGCTTCAGAATTCTATTTCACTAGAAAACAACAAAAAACTTGTTGGTAAGAAGATGCAGGTAATGATTGATGGAATAACTAATGAGGACCAGTTTTATGGACGGTCCTATGGAGATGCGCCAGAAATAGATCAACAGGTTTTTATTAATAAGGGGGATAACCTTCTTAATAAAGGTGACATCGTTAATGTAATAACAACAAGGGCTTACACATATGATTTAATGGGAGATGTTGAATATGAATCTAGCAAATAAAATTACAATTTTAAGAATTATATTAGTGCCTGTATTCTTATTTTTCATATTAGTAAATGTTCCTTATGGTTCTTATATAGCTACTGCTGTGTTTATAATATCAGCCTTAACAGATACTTTGGATGGATACATTGCTAGAAGTAGAAACCAAATAACTAAGTTTGGTAAGTTTATGGATCCATTGGCTGATAAATTACTCGTTACTGCTGCATTAGTTGCACTTGTTGAAAAGGGTACACTATCAACTGGAGTTGTAATGATAATAATTGCAAGAGAATTTGCAATTACAGGTTTTAGGGCAATTGCAGCAGCAGATGGTATTGTAATTGCTGCAAGTTCATGGGGTAAGGCAAAAACTGTAACTCAGATTATTGCAATTGTAGCTGCATTACTTCAAATTCCATACAATCAAATTCTTATGGGTGCAGCAGTTGTAATAACATTAATATCTGGATTTGATTATATTTATAAAAATAGAAAAGTATTAAATTTTAAATAATAAGCAAAAGGCTTCTAGAGCTTAGTTTAGAAGCCTTTTGTTTATAAAATAAATATTTCTATTCTTTGATTATATTTTCACGTATTTTGGTCGATAATTTATACTAGTTTAATTTACATTATTAGCAAATCATATTGACCATTTATGTATTATGTATTATAATAATGTAAGAACATATGTTCGGACTTTCTTGAAAGGAATGATTTTATGGATAGTGGAAAGCAAAAGGCTCTTGACTTAGCATTAGGACAAATAGAAAAACAATTTGGCAAAGGTTCAATAATGAAGCTTGGAGAGGATTCTAAATTAAATGTTGAATCAATATCTACAGGTTCCTTAGAGCTCGATATAGCCCTTGGAATAGGCGGAGTACCTAAAGGAAGGGTAGTAGAGGTTTTTGGGCCTGAATCCTCTGGTAAAACAACAATTACGCTTCATATTATTGCAGAGGCTCAGAGAATAGGTGGAGCTGCTGCATTTATAGATGCAGAACATGCACTTGATCCTGTTTATGCAAGAAACCTTGGAGTTGATATTGAAAATCTTATTGTTTCACAGCCTGATACAGGCGAACAGGCTCTGGAAATAGTTGAAGCTTTAGTAAGGTCTAGTGCAATTGATGTTATTGTTGTTGATTCTGTTGCAGCATTGGTTCCTAAAGCAGAAATTGAAGGAGAAATGGGAGATGCACATGTTGGTTTACAAGCTAGACTTATGTCACAAGCATTGAGAAAGCTTGCTGGTGTCATTAGTAAATCAAATTGTGTGGTAGTATTTATTAATCAGCTAAGAGAAAAGGTTGGAATTATGTTTGGTAATCCTGAAACAACTCCAGGAGGAAGAGCACTTAAGTTTTATTCATCTGTAAGATTGGACATAAGAAGAATAGACTCAATAAAGCAAGGTGATGCAGTATTAGGAAACAGAACTAGGGTAAAGGTTGTTAAAAACAAGGTTGCACCACCATTTAAACAAGCTGAATTTGACATAATGTATGGTGAGGGTATATCCAAGGAAGGAAGCATATTAGATGCAGGAGTTAATAATGATATTGTTCAAAAAAGTGGTTCTTGGTTCGCATATAATGATCAAAAGTTAGGGCAAGGAAGAGAGAATTCAAAACAGTATTTAAAAGAAAATAAAGAACTTGCATTAGAAATAGAGAATAAAGTTCGTTCAAAATTTAATTTGCCATTGTCAGTGGTAAAAGCTACCGAGAATAAAGAATAGCATCCCATAAGGGATGCTTTATTTTGAGGTGAAGAGATGGTAATTACAAATATTAAAAAACAAAGGTACAATGAGGCAAGATACAATATATATATTGATTCTAAATTTTGTTTTTCTGCTTCAGGCGAGGACGTAATTAAATATTCATTAAATGAAGAAAAAGAAATAGGAATAGAAGAACTAGAGGAATTGATAAGGAAATGCGAAGAAACAAAGGCATATAATTATGCACTGAATTTATTAAGTATTAAAGATTATACTTCAAAGGATATAAAATCAAAACTAAAGTTAAAACAATATTCTGATCAAACCATTGGATCAGTCATATCAAGATTGGAGCTTTATAAGTTTGTAAATGATGAAGAATATGTTAGAAAATATATTGATTATTGCCTAAATGTTAAAAAAACAGGTAAAAATAAAATAATTTATGATTTGCAAAATAAGGGAATTAAAAGTGAAAATATGGAGTTCATAGAAATAGATGAAGAGATACAATATACAAATGCATATAATTTGGCATCAAAAAAGCTAAAGTCAATCAATAATAAGACAAATATAAAAGATAAGATAATCCGCTACTTATTAACTAAGGGGTATGATTTCGATTTGATAAAAAAAGTGATGAGAAATTTGTCTGATACCTTAGGAAATGATGATGATTAATAGAAAATGAATAAAATATGCAGTGTGTGATATATATTATATAATTATATGTAAAAGTGGCTTAGAATCTTGAACTACTAAACTTGACATAATATTAAAATTATAATAAAATAGAGACAAATAATGGTTAAGTATAATTACTTTTCGTTATTTATATGCTTCAAAATAGGCGTTTCTCATAGCCAATATATAAAATGGGAGTATTTTTATATAAGGAGGTGTTTTATTATTCAAACTTTTTACTGGATTATAGGATTAATTGGAGTTGCAGT
>JARDZI010000247.1 GCA_029240935.1 Clostridiales bacterium | reverse complement strand
TGTCACGTGCCTGGCACTAATCCTCCTCAACTATTGAACTAAGCTGGTCCCAGTTATCATAGAGGGCGCTTAAGCTCTCTTTAAGATTTGTAATGTCCTTACTTATCTCAGCTGATTTTTGGGAATTCGAGTAGACTTCTTCAAGGCACATAAGGTTTTCTAAATCCTTTATGCTATTTTCAGTTTTTTCTATTTCTTTTTCTATGGCTGCTAGATCTTTTTCAGACTGCTTTCTTTTCTCTTGAATTTCACGTAGTTTTTTTCGTTCCTCTTTTATTTCTGTTTTAGTTTTACCGGCAGTATTAATTACAATCTCGTTCTCAGGAGCATTCTTTTTGTTCTGATAATATTCAAAGTTACCAAGGTAATCAGTAAAACCATTTCCATCTAATTCGAAAATTCGTTGAATAACCTTGTTTAAGAAGTATCTATCATGGGAAATTACAAACAATGTTCCTTCATAATGGAGCAGAGCATTTTCAAGGGCTTCCCTTGAGAGCATATCAAGATGATTGGTAGGCTCATCAAGCAACAAAAGATTCGACTTAGATAGCATTAGCTTTAACAATGAAAGTCTACATTTTTCTCCACCTGACAGGGAGGATACCTTTTTAAAAACATCATCGCCAGTGAAAAGGAAGGAACCAAGATAGGTTCTTACTTCAGTTGTGGTCATATCTGGATATTCATCCCAAAGCTCGTCAATTACTGTTTTTTCAGAGGATAAATCCCTTTGCTCCTGATCGTAATATCCAACAAATACATTTCTACCAAGACGCGGATGCCCTCCATCACCTTCAACAAGGCCACATATTATTCTAAAGAGTGTGGTTTTACCCTTGCCATTCTCTCCAATTAGAGCAACTCTTTCACCCCTTCTTATAAGAAAAGAAAGATTTTGGAATAGCTGATTGTCTCCAAATGATTTGGATAGATTTTCGATCATAAGTACATCATTTCCACTTTTAATTTTTGCTTCGAAGGATATTCTTGTTCCTCTATTATCTATTCCAGGTTTATCAATTCTTTCAATTTTGTCCAGAGCCTTTTCTCTGCTTGCGGCCTGTTTGTTACTTTTTTCCCTGGTATTCGCTCTGAAATTCTTTATTATTTCCTCAAGTCTTTCTATTTCCTTTTGCTGATTTTCAAATTCCTGTATTCTTTGCTGATATCTTTTTTCCCTTTCAGATATGAAGTAGGAGTAGTTGCCTCCATATTCCTCAACTATTCCCCGGGTTAATTCCAGTGTTTTATTTGTTACAACATCTAGAAAATACCTATCATGAGATATTACAATGATGGTACCCTTATAATCCTTAAGGAAGTTTTCAAGAAAGTTAATTGCATTAAGATCCAAGTGATTAGTTGGCTCATCTAGAAGAAGTATATCAGGATTCTTAAGAAGCAGCTTAGCTAGTGCGACTCTGGTTTTTTGACCTCCTGAAAGATATTTGATTTCCTTATCAAAGTCAATAGTTGAGATGCCAAGACCTATTAGAATACCTCTAGCAAAGCTTTCACTTCCATATCCGTTTACCCTTTCATATTCCTCTTGAATATGCCCATATTCTTTAAGAAGATTTTTATGTTGATTTGAAGCATAATCCATTTCAGGACTGGATATTATTATCTCAATTTCCCTGAGACGTAATTCCATATCCTTTACTGATTTGAAAACCTTCATTGTTTCTTGAAAAACAGTGCAATCCATGTCAAGATCCAGGTTCTGGGATAAATAGCCGATTTTTTTATCACTAGGTACATAAATGCTTCCAGAATCATAACTTATTTCCTGGCACAGAATTTTAAACAGTGTGGTTTTGCCTGCGCCATTTATTCCAACAAGTCCTATTTTTTCATTTTCATTAACAGAAAAATTTATATCCTTAAGTATTATATCCGTTCCATAGACCTTCGATATATTATTTAAAGAAAGAATTATCATATTTCAACACCCCAATACATATTGTCAACATTAATAATTGTACTATCCCTAGACTTTATTTTCAAGAGAATTAGAATCTGACAAGATTTAAGGGTCCTAAGTAACATGGAAAATTTATAAAACTTTAATAACAGGAATTTTTTATTGCATTTTGAGTATAATATTAGGTATAATAACTATATGCTATTGGATTATAATAGCAATACATTATGTCTAATTGACATAACCATGTTTATATATTAACAGAAATTTAGTGAAATGTGTGGAAGAGGTGATCCTGTGAATAAATCAACATTGATTTCAATGGCTGTAGTTAGAAGACTACCAAAATACTATAGATATCTTGCAGAGCTTCTTAGAAGAGATATTGACAGAATATCTTCAAAGGAACTTTCTGAAAAGATTGGATTTACCGCATCTCAGATAAGACAGGATCTCAACAATTTCGGAGATTTTGGGCAACAGGGATATGGATACAATGTAAAGGAGTTACATAGAGAAATAAGCAAAATACTTGGACTTTATAAGGAATACAATACAGTTGTTGTAGGTGCTGGGAATTTAGGACAGGCAATAGCAAATTATTCTGGATTTTCAAAACAAGGTTTTAATCTAAAGGGTATATTTGATAAAAACCCTAAGCTAATTGGAATTAAGATAAATGATATTGAAATAAAGGATATTGATATGCTTCCTGAATTTATTGACAATAACTCCATAGATATTGGAATTTTGTGTCTTCCTAGAAATAGTGCACAGGAAGTTGCCAATGTGCTTGTTGAAAAGGGTGTAAAAGGAATATGGAATTTCGCCCCTGCAGATATTGTGGTACCAGAAGAGATAGCTGTAGAAAATGTTCATTTAAGCGAAAGCTTAATGGTTCTAAGCTACAGACTAAATGAAACAAACCTATTAAATGAAAACAAATAAATAAATAGCCACTTCGGTGGTTATTTTTACAGTTCTAAATGTCAATATTTTAACAGTGAGGAGTGATAATATGGAAAATGTATTATTTGAAAAAAGGGGACATGCTGCTTTAATTACAATAGCTAGACCAAAGGCATTAAATGCTTTAAATTCAGAGACTCTTAAGGAATTAAACGAAGCTCTCGATTTAATTAGCGCAGATAGTGATATTTATTGTGCTATAATAACTGGGGCAGGAGAAAAGGCATTTGTTGCAGGTGCAGATATTTCTGAAATGAAGGATATGAATGTGTTTGAAGCCAGGAATTTTGGGCTGCTTGGTAACAAGGTATTTAGGAAAATTGAACTATTAAGTATACCAGTAATTGCAGCAGTTAATGGATTTGCCCTAGGTGGAGGCTGTGAACTAGCTTTAAGCTGTGACATAAGGATAGCATCAGAAAACGCGAAATTTGGACAACCTGAGGTTGGACTAGGAATAACTCCCGGATTCGGAGGAACACAGAGATTAGCTAGAACCGTTGGAGTACCAAAGGCAAAGGAAATGATATACGCAGGTAGTAACATTAATTCTGAAGAAGCATATAGAGTTGGATTAGTAAATAGGGTTGTGCCTAGTGATAAGCTTATGGATGAGGTATTTGCAGTTGCAAATAAAATAGCAGCAAATGCACCAATAGCTGTACAATTATGTAAAACAGCTATAAATAGGGGGATTCAGGCAGATATTGATACAGGACTTAATTTTGAGACAGAGGTTTTTGCAGAGTGTTTTGCAAGCCAGGACCAAAAGGATGCAATGGAAGCTTTTGTTGAAAAGAGAAAAGTCGAAAGATTTAATAATAAGTAAGGCGTTGAATTATAAATCAACATTTTATTCATAATAAGAATGTTAATAAAATATTAAATGAAACCAAATAAAATAGCCACTTCGGTGGTTGTTTTTTATTTTTTACAGTGTTATAATTTTAACGAACAAATCAATAAGTTTTTAAAATTTAACTTGAATAATTAGATTAAGGTAGTATAATTATAAATATGAAAGGTGCATCATGTTTATTATAACAATTCATGGACAAGCTTTTTTAAAAAATAGTAAAATATTCATAGTTTAGTTACAAATAACAGTTTAATTATAAATCAACATTTATTTTACAATATAATGTTAAAAAAATATCACCATAGGAGGTAGAATTTATGGAATTTAAGTTTACCAAGGAGCAGGAATTAGTAGGACAAATGCTTAAGGAGTTTGTTGAAAAGGAGGTTGAACCTATAGCAGCCCATATTGATGAAACAGAAGAATTTCCAATAGAAAATGTCAAAAAAATGGCAAAGTTGGGCATTATGGGTATTCCATTTCCAAAGGAATATGGTGGAGCAGGTGGAGATGATATAAGCTATATTATGGCAGTTGAAGAATTGGCAAAGGCTTGTGCATCAACATCAGTTATTCTTTCTGCTCATACTTCACTTTGTTGCCATCCCATATTCAAATATGGAACAGAGGAGCAAAAACAAAAATACCTTCCTGGACTTTTAAGGGGAGAAAAATTAGGTGCCTTTGCATTAACTGAGCCTAACGCAGGAACTGATGCAGCAGGACAGCAAACTATTGCAAAAGCTGATGGAGATAGTTTTATAATAAATGGAAGTAAAGTATTTATCACAAATGGTGGATATGCAGATGTATTTATAATATTTGCAATGACAGATAGAAGTAAAGGAACAAAGGGGATTTCTGCTTTTATTTTGGAAAAGGGCACAAAAGGATTTGAAATAGGAAAAAAAGAAGAGAAAATGGGAATTAGGGCTTCTTCAACAACTGAGCTTATTTTTAAAGACTGCAGGATACCAAAGGAAAATATGCTTGGTAAGGAAGGTAAGGGCTTTGGGATTGCAATGTCAACACTTGACGGTGGAAGAATAGGAATTGCAGCACAGGCACTTGGGATAGCAGAGGGAGCACTCGAGGAAGCAGTAAAATATGTAAAGACAAGAAAGCAATTTGGAAAAGCGATTGGTGCCTTCCAGGGTATACAATGGTATATGGCAGAAATGGCAACAAAGATTGAAGCATCAAAATTACTTGTTTATAAGGCAGCATGGAAAAAAGCAACAGGACAAGGATATAGTCTTGAGGCTGCAATGGCAAAGCTTCATGCTTCAGAGACTGCAATGGAAGTTACCACAAAGGTTGTTCAAATTTTTGGAGGATATGGATTTACAAAGGATTATCCTGTGGAAAGAATGATGAGAGATGCTAAAATAACAGAGATATATGAGGGAACCTCTGAGGTTCAAAAAATGGTTATTGCCGGTAACATACTTAAATAGGATGGGGTGAAGATAATGAAAATAGTTGTTTGTATAAAACAAGTACCTGATACTAATGAGGTTAGAATAGATCCAGTTACAGGAACCCTTATAAGGGATGGAATTCCAAGCATAATGAATCCTGATGATAAGAATGCTCTTGAAGAAGCAATAAGGCTAAAGGATGAAAC
>JARDZI010000018.1 GCA_029240935.1 Clostridiales bacterium | reverse complement strand
TAAAAAAATTACTCTATCACTTATTTTTTTTAAAATACCTATTGCATAAATATAAATCCAAATGTATAATTATACGTAATTGAATTTCAAATGAAGAGCAAAGAATAAGAATAAAGAGGAGGAGTATTAATGAAAAAAGTATTATCAATGTTACTATTAACAATCATTGTATTAATTACAGTAGCTGGCTGTTCTAAAAAGGAAACAAACTTAAGTACCCTGGAAGAAATTAAAAAAGCTGGAGTTATAACATTTGGCACTGACGATTCATTTCCGCCTATGGAATATAGAGACGAAAATAATAACCTTGTAGGTTTTGATGTTGACCTTGCTGATGCAATCGGCGAAAAGCTAGGGGTTAAAGCAGAGTTTGTAACATCAGACTTTGCAGGAATTATTGAAGCATTAAAGGCTAAGAAATTTGATGCAATACTTGCAACTCTAACTATTACCGATGAGAGAAAGGAAAAAATACTTTTCTCTGAGCCATATGTACTGGAAGGACAAATTGTGGCAGTTAAGGCAGGAAATGATGCAGTAACAAAGCCAGCAGATTTAGCTGGAAAGGTTGTAGCAGCACAACTTGGAAGTACAAGTGAACAGGCTGCGAATAAGCTGGAGGGATTAAAGGAATACAAAGCCTATGACAAGGTAACTGAAGCCTTTCATGACCTGGAAATAGGTAGAATAGATGCAGTCGTTGTTGATGAGTTAGTTGGAAGATACTATATTTCAAAGTCACCAGAGGATTATAAGGTACTGGATGAAAAATTATCAGATGAGCCTGTGGGTATTGGTTTTAGAAAGGAAGATACAGAACTAAAGGATGCTGTACAAAAGGCATTTAATGACTTGAAGGCTGATGGATCACTATCTGAGATATCAATAAAATGGTTTGGAACTGATGTTTATAAATAACAATAATTTTTTTAAAAGGAGGTAGATAAATGGACTTTCAATATATTTTAAATATTATTCCTATATTACTTAAATCAAGCTTAAAGACACTTCAGCTTACGGTTGTTTCGGTTTCAGTTGGAAGTCTCCTTGGTATTGTATTTGCTTTGATAAAGCTTCAAAAGAATAGATTTTTATACATGATTGGCTACTTATATACATGGGTTTTCAGAGGAACACCATTAATACTTCAAATTATTTTTATATACTATGGTTTGCCTTCCTTTGGTATAGACCTATCTCCTATGCAAGGTGCATTAATTGCATTAAGTTTAAACTCTGGTGCATATATGGCTGAGATAATAAGAGGTGGAATTACTTCAATTGACAAGGGGCAGTTTGAAGCTGCTAAGGCACTAGGATTTACCTATATGCAGACTATGAGGAGAATTATACTTCCCCAAACCTTCAGAGTTATAATAGCCCCAGTTGGAAATGAGTTTATAACTATGCTTAAGGATACGGCTTTGGTTTCAGTCATAGCAATGACTGAATTAATGAGAACGGCTCAAACAATGTATGCAGCAAAATTCAGTATTGAACCATATATGGTTGTAGCAGTTATTTATCTGCTTCTCACAAGTGTATTTACAACTGTTTTCTCAAAATTTGAGAGAAAGCTATCAGTTTACTAATTGAAGTAGAGGAGGTGAAAAAGTATGAATATGATAGAGGCTGACAATATAACTAAAAAATTTCATGATTTAATAGTGTTTGAGAACATGAATGTAACAGTGAAAAAAGGTGAGGTTCTTGTTATTATAGGACCTTCTGGATCAGGTAAAAGTACTTTTTTGAGATGTTTAAATCATCTTGAGATCATAGATAATGGAAAGATATTTATAGAGGGCGTAGAGCTTGATGGCAATAATAAGAAGACTTTAAAGAGTAATATTGAAAAAATGGGAATGGTTTTTCAAGGCTTTAATCTGTTTCCACATATGACTGTACTTCAAAATGTAATGGAAGCACCAATTACAGTTAAAAAAGAAAATAAAGATGATGTTTTAAATAGATCCCTTAAACTCTTGGAAAAAGTAGGACTTAGTGATAAAACTAAATACTATCCCTCAAAGCTATCTGGAGGACAAAAGCAGAGAGTTGCAATAGCAAGAGCACTTGCTATGAACCCTGATATAATGCTTTTTGATGAACCTACCTCAGCACTTGACCCAGAGCTTGTTGGTGAGGTGCTAAACGTAATGAAGGATCTTGCAAAGGATGGAATGACAATGGTTGTTGTTACTCATGAAATGGGTTTTGCAAAGGAAGTAGCAGATAGAGTCATATTCATGGATGAAGGAAAGATTATTGAGGAGGATTTGCCAGAGAAAATCTTTACAAATCCTAAACATAGAAGAACAAAGGAATTTTTGGAGAAAGTATTATAATAAAAAAGGGAGAGATATTATGAAGGAAAAAGTTGTACTAGCATATTCAGGTGGATTGGACACATCAATAATAATACCATGGCTAAAGGAGAATTATGATCTTGAGGTTATTGCTGTTTGCTTAGATGTAGGGCAAGGGGATGACATGGATGCAGTAAAGGCAAAGGCATTAAAAACAGGTGCATCAAAGGTATATATAGAGGATTTAAAGGAAGAGTTTGTAACAGAGTATCTATTCAAGGGAATTAAGAGTGGAGCAATTTATGAAGGAAAGTACTTACTTGGAACTGCATTTGCACGTCCTTCAATGGCAAAGAGGCTGGTTGAAATAGCACATAAGGAAGAGGCAAAGGTTATATGCCATGGATGTACTGGAAAAGGAAATGACCAGGTTCGTTTTGAGGTTGGAATTGCTTCCTTTGACCCAACAATTAGGATAATTGCACCATGGAGAATATGGGACATAGATTCAAGGGAAGCTGCAATTGATTATGCAGAGGCAAGGGGAATTGAAGTTCCTGTTACAAAGAAAAAAATATATTCAATGGATAAGAATCTATGGCATTTAAGCCATGAGGGCGGGGAACTTGAGAATCCAACAAATGAACATAATCAAGCTATGTATCAGATGACTACACCTGTAGAACAGGCTCCAGATAAGCCAGAGTATGTTGAAATATACTTTGAAAAGGGAGAACCAAAGAAGGTTAACGGTAAGGAAATGGACCCTGTTGCTATGATAGAATTACTAAACGACATTGCTGGAAAAAATGGAGTTGGTATAATAGATATTGTAGAAAACAGATTAGTTGGAATGAAATCAAGGGGAGTTTATGAAACACCAGCTGGAACACTTCTATATGAAGCACATGATAATCTGGAAAGATTAACTCTGGATAAACAAACCTACCACTACAAGCACTTGGTTGCTCAAAAATATGGTGAACTTGTTTATGATGGACTATGGTTCACCCAGCTAAGAAATGCTCTTGATGTATTTGTAGATGCTACTCAGGAAACTGTAACAGGAAGTGTAAAGCTTAAATTATATAAGGGAAATATGATGGTTGCATCAGTTGATACACCCTATGCATTATACAAAGAAGAGATATCTTCCTTTACAACTGGAAGCTTGTACAGCCATAAGGACTCAGAAGGCTTTATAAACCTATTTGGTTTGCCATCAAAAATAAGTGCAATGGTTAACAATAAAAAGTAAAGGTATTATTTTAAAGCTTAATAATTATTAGCCTGTTATGCAGTTATACCGTAGGGGCGAACAGTGCTCGCCCGTTATTACGCATCATCAATCAAAGGGAAACCTAAATGGGAAGTGGTCTGAGGGGGAACACTGTTCGCTCCTACAATAGAAGATTTTTGTATTAAAAAAAACATAGTCAAATGAAACAGGAAAGGATTTTTTTTATGAAACTATGGGGAGGAAGATTTAAGGAATCTGAGAGCAAGCTTATGGAGGACTTTAACAGCTCCTTAAGCTTTGATAAAACCCTTTATAAACAGGATATAACCGGGAGTATTGCTCATGTTGAAATGCTATCTAAGTGTGGAATTATAAGTGTAAGCGAGGGAAACTTGATTAAGCAGGGACTTGAGGAAATACTCTCTGATATAGAATCAGGAAAGTTGAATATTGAAGGAAGCTATGAGGATATACACAGCTTTGTAGAGTCGAACCTTACTTCAAGGCTGGGTGAGGTAGGAAAAAAGCTGCATACAGCTAGAAGCAGAAATGATCAGGTAGCAGTAGATATGAGGCTTTATGCAAAGGAAGCAGCAAAGGAAGTAGCAGAAAATATAAAAACACTCGTAAGCACACTTACTGAACTGGGAGAGAAGAACTCAGGTGTAATAATGCCAGGATATACCCATATGCAAAGGGCACAGGTTGTTACATTTAAATATTATATGCTTGCATATGTAAGCATGTTTAAAAGGGATGTTAAGAGGCTTAATAGTGCCCTTGAAATACTTAATGAAAGTCCACTTGGATGCTGTGCACTTGCAGGAACTACCTATAATATAGATAGGGAATATACTGCAGAGAAGCTTGGCTTCAGTAAACCTGTTGACAATTTCTTAGATGGTGTAAGTGACAGGGATTATTTAATAGAGCTACAGGCAGCCTTTTCAATAATAATGATGCACCTAAGCAGACTTTCAGAGGAGCTTATTATATGGAGCAGCAAGGAGTTTGGCTTTATCCAAATAAGCGATGAGTTTGCAACAGGAAGCAGCATCATGCCACAAAAGAAAAACCCGGATGCAGCGGAGCTTATAAGGGGAAAGACAGGAAGGGTATATGGAGCACTTGTTTCCATTTTAACTATGATGAAGTCACTTCCACTTGCATATAACAAAGATATGCAGGAGGACAAGGAACCCTTCTTCGATTCTGTGAAGACAGTATTATCCTCCATACAGGTTATGGCTGGGATGTTAAAAACTTTAACAGTAAAGGGTGACAGGATGAAGGAAGCAGTTAAGTTGGGCTTCCTCAATGCAACTGAAGTTGCGGATTATCTTGTGCTAAAGGGAATGCCCTTTAGAGATGCCCATGGAGTTGTTGGAAGCATAGTGCTGTACTGTGAGGAGAAAAGTTGTTCAATAGAGGAGCTTAGCCTAGAGGAACTGAAAGGGTTCAGCCAATTGTTTGAAGAGGGTGTCTATGAATATATTGACTATGAAAATAGTCTTGAAAAGGGAATAAAAAATCAGATGAAATAAAAATGAGGGCAGCCATCCATCAGGTAGCTGCCCTCATTTTTTATTTATATCCTAATACATTGTATTGGCAGGTCTCTGCACCTGTCAAAGGGATCAGCATTGTTAACAATATTATCTGTTTGTTATGAATATCAGAGCAGGTATGGAAGCCTGCCACTACAGGTGGAAGGCACCCTTGGGCTAAAGCTGTATTTCAACTATACTATGTGAAGCAAGCGATTTCTTTACATCAATTATTCTTTGATTTGCTGAACCTCTAAATTTTAAAAGCATGGTTTTTTTAGCAATTTCGAATCTACCATCAACGAGTATATCTGTCTCATTAATTAGTTTATCCCAGCCTTTATTTGTATCCTTATTTTCCAGTATGTATTCAAAGGTATAGCCTGTGTAGGTTATTACATTATGGCCTATATTTTTAACCCTTTTAGCTAATTCACTCAAAGCTTCTGCCTGTTCAAAGGGATCCCCTCCACTTAGGGTTATTCCATCCAATAGAGGATTGCTTTTCATCTGCTTAATAATATCATCAACCTCCACAAGATTACCTTTCTCAAAGGGGTGAGTTTCAGGATTATGGCAGCCAGGGCAGTTGTGCTTGCACCCTTGGGTGAATACAACCAGCCTTATCCCTGGGCCATCAACAATGGATTCATTTATTATCCCTGCAATTCTCAGATGAGTGTTCATATGCTTCTCTCCTCTATAGGTGCTTTACCCTGTCCCTTTCCTCTGCCTTCTTAGCATCGTTAAAGCGGTCAAGGGTTCCAACCAGATAGCCTGTTATTCTTCTTATTCTTTCGAATTTTATATTTCCTTCTTCTCTTCCACAGGAAGGACAAGTATCACCGATTATTCCTGTGTAGCCACAAACAGGATCCCTGTCTACTGGATGATTTATTGAACCATAACCAATTCCTGCTTCCTTCATTGCACGAACAACCTTTTCAAATGCTTCAAGATTATTTAAAGGATCACCATCAAGTTCAACATAAGTAATATGTCCAGCATTGGTAAGCTCATGGTAGGAGGCCTCCAGCTTTATCTTGTCATAGGCGCTAATATCATAGTAAACAGGTACATGAAAGCTGTTTGTATAATATTCTCTATCAGTAACTCCTTCAATAGAACCAAAGGTTTTATTATCAATTTTAACAAAACGTCCAGCTGTACCTTCAGCAGGTGTTCCTATTAGTGTGAAGTTAAGTTTATATTTTTGAGTTGCCTCATCCATTCTTTTTCTCATTAAACCAATAATTTCAAGCCCCAAATTCTGTGACTCTTCAGATTCTCCGTGATGCTTCCCAGTTAAAGCCTTAAGACACTCTGCAAGGCCTATAAATCCAATTGATAGGGTGCCATGCTTTAATACCTCTCTTACCTCATCATCCCAATCAAGCTTGTCAGAGTCCATCCAAACACCTTGACCCATAAGGAAAGGATAGTTTTTAACTTTTTTCCTTGCTTGAATTTCGAACCTTTCAAGAAGCTGAGCAGTAACAAGCTCTATTCTTTTATCTAACTTCTCAAAGAAAACATTAATATCCTTATTACTTTTTAGAGCTATCCTAGGAAGGTTGATTGTAGTAAAGCTCAAATTCCCTCTTCCAAATGTAACTTCTCTGTCTGGATCGTTTATATTTCCAATAACACGTGTACGACATCCCATGTAGGCAATTTCAGTTTCTGGGTGTCCAGGCTTATAATATTTTAAATTATAGGGTGCATCTATAAAAGCAAAGTTTGGGAAAAGTCTTTTAGCACTTACTCTGCATGCAAGCTTGAATAAATCATAATTTGATTCACCTGGATTATAATTTATACCCTCTTTAATCTTAAAAATATGAATAGGAAATATTGGAGTTTCTCCATTTCCAAGTCCTGCTTCAGTTGCAAGCAATATATTTTTGATTACAAGTCTTCCTTCAGGAGAAGTATCTAACCCATAATTTATTGAGCTAAAGGGTACCTGTGCCCCTGCTCTGCTGTGCATTGTATTAAGATTATGTATAAATGCTTCCATTGCTTGAAATGTATTTCTGTCTGTTTCAGCTTCTGCCTTTTCTACTGCGAATGCCTGGGCTCTTTTTACTAGTTTTTCATCCTTTACTAATTCCATAAGCAATGAGGCTTCATAGTTTTGGTATTCATTTATGTTTCCAAGGGAGGGAAGCAGTCCATTTGCTTTATGTATTTCATTAACAATAGCTTTCACCTTTACTTCAGCATCTTCTATATCTGCAAGCAAATTAAGTGCTTTAGCAAAATTTTGTATGTATAACTTCGTATATGTTTTAGCAACACCTGGAGCCATACCATATTCAAAATTAGGAATACTTTGTCCACCATGCTGGTCATTCTGATTTGATTGGATTGCAATACAAGCAAGTGCAGAATAACTAGTTATATCATTAGGCTCCCTTAAAAAACCATGACCAGTACTAAATCCATTTTTAAAAAGATTTTCAATATCAATCTGGCAACAGGTTGTGGTTAGTGTTAGAAAGTCCAGATCATGAATATGTATGTCTCCTTCCTTATGAGCCTTTGAATGTGCAGGGTTTAATACATACATTTCATAAAACTGTTTTGCACCCTCAGAACCATACTTAAGCATGGTACCCATGGCAGTATCTCCATCTATGTTTGCGTTCTCACGTTTCAAATCATTGTCCTTTGAATCCTTAAAGGTTAAGTCCTCAAATATTTTCATCAAACGAGTATTCATTTCACGTACACGAGTTCTCTCTGATCTATATAAAATAAACTCCTTAGAAGTACGAGCATGCCCGGTCTCAATAAGTACCTTTTCAACAGCATCCTGTATTTCTTCAACTGTAGGAATCTTCTTATCCTGTTTCCATTCAATATATTCCACTACCTTTTCTGCAAGGGAAAGTGCAGTATTGTAATCCTTTCCTCCGGTAACACTTGCAGCTTTAAATATGGCATTGGCAATTTTCTCAATATTAAATGGGACTTCTCTTCCATCGCGCTTTTTAATCTTTGTAATCATGCTAAATAATTCCTCCCTCAGCTATTGTACTAATTTTAAAGATAATAAATGCCTCTAGACGTAGTGTAAAGAGGCTAGAAATGCAGGTTCCTGTCGAAACTACATTTAGATGATTTTATATTATCATATACAACATGTAGTGTCAATTAGATTTATTTAGAGTTTTAAGGGGAAAAATTGTGATTTAAGATAGCACTAGGAAGAGTAAAAAGAATAATTTGTATAAAAAAACCTCAGGATACTTCCCGAGGTTATATTATATCAACTATTTCAATGTTCTTTGAAGAATGTAAGTCATAAAGTCCTTCATCAACTGCGACCCATGGGTTTGTTGGATCTTCAGGTATTATTTTAATTATTTTTCCTACTGAACCATCATTTAGTACTGCATTACTTCCACAATAGGCTACAATAACATTGTTTAAAAATACCTTACATAGATAGGGGTCTAGTCCATTATAGCTGTCATCAAATATTACCTTTAAACCCTCCAGTGGATTTTCCTTATGCTTATAAACTCTGTTAGAGGTTACTGCATCATAAACATCACATATGGCAATTATTCTAGCAAACTCACCTATTTTATAACCCTTAAGCCCAAAAGGATAACCCTCTCCATTAAATCTTTCATGATGAGTTAAAACTGCATTTAGTATAAGATCATCATTAACATTAGAATCCTTTAATAGCTTATAACCTAGCTTTGAATGATTTTTCATTATTTTAAACTCTGCTTCATTTAACTTTGAAGATTTGTTAAGTATGTTGTCAGGTATGAAAAGCTTGCCGATATCATGAAGAATAGCAGCGGTACCTAATGTTTTAATATCCTTGTCGCTATAGTTTAACCACTTGCCCATAAGCATTGCTGCAATGCTTACATTTATAGAATGTTGAAGTGTATACTCATCCTTTTGCTCAATTAGCTTCATGTATGATAATATGCCTCTACCTGATTTTGCTTTACCAAGAAGACCATCTACTATATTTTCAAATTCAGACATATTGACAGTGTTCTGATATCTTGCAACCTTAAAATTGTCTTTTATTTTGTCCACAGACTCCTGGTAGTTTTTTTCAAAAGCTTTATATTCAATATTTTCAGGTCTTACATCTTTAATTCCAACCTGTTTAATACCAAATTCCAATAGCTTTAATATGAGTCCGCTTGTCAGCTGAGTTCCTCCAGAAATCAACAGATTTCCACTCCTTGTATAAACATCTTGTTCCAGGACCATTTCTGAACTTAATTTTTCTACCCTAATTTTCATATATACATCCCTTTCAATTCTTTAGATGTTTAAAATAGAAGATACTATATAATATATACAATTCTACAAATTGTTGCAAATTCCTTTATTATGAAGTGGATTTATGATAGAATATTTACAAATTAGTGAACATTTGTACTTTATCAAGCTGACAGGAGTGAATTGTGTGGAGGAGAACAAGGAAAAAATATTGGAAATGGATTTATACAATCCAATTAGGGACCTTCTTATTGAACAGGGATATACTGTTAGAAGTGAGGTAAAGGATTGCGATATAACTGCAATTAAGGATGAGGAGCTTGTTGTGGTTGAACTTAAGAGAAACCTAAGTGTAAGCTTGCTGGCTCAAGCAGTGAGAAGGCAGAAGGCTGCTGATTTAGTTTATATTGCAGTTCCAAAGCCTAAAAAGATGTTCGCTAACTCCAAGTGGCAGGATATTTGCCATTTAATAAGAAGACTCGAACTGGGATTAATATTAGTTTCCTTTAAGGGAAAGAAGGGTTTTGTTGAGATTCCTATTCATCCAGTACCCTTTGATAGGGAAAAAAGCAAGAAAATGAATAAGAAAAAAAGAGAAGGTATAATAAAAGAAGCAAAGGCTAGGTATTTGGATTTTAATGTAGGTGGGAGTACTGGTAAAAAGCTCCTAACTGCCTACAGGGAAAGTGCAATATTTATAGCTTGTTGTCTTAATAAGCTTGGACCATTATCCCCTAAAAAGCTTAGGAAGTTAGGGTCAGATCCTAAAAAGACAACCTCCATACTTTCTGAAAACCATTATGGGTGGTTTAAAAAAGTTGATAGGGGGATCTATTCAATTAATGATATTGGTCGTGAGGAACTGGGTATATACAAAGAACTAGCAGACTATTGTTATGATAAGTTAGGAAAAGAATTGGCAAAACTCTAATAAGAGAATACATACAAAAGCCACTCTAGATTAAGTATTCTGAGTGGCTTTTGTTTAAATAAATGCCCCTATTTTTAAATTAGTCATTATTACTAAACAAACCTGATGTTTTATTAACATCCATTGTAAACAGCATTCCTTTGCCAGGCGCATCAATTTGCATGGCTTTATTTATTGCAGCTATTATATTATCTGATTTAATCTTTTCACTGAGTATCATAACTATCTCTTTTTCTGGCTCTAGAGACATTGAAAATAAGGTACTATGCTCATGCATGCCAGCACCTCTTGCATTAATGATAGTTCCTCCTGATGCTCCTGCTGAAACTGCCACATCTACAACATCCTCTGCTAAACCTCTATCTACTATAGTGAATATCACTTCATGTTCCATAGTATATTTACCTCCAATTTGTTCCTGATTTGTATCCCTACTACATCTTGTGCCTAAAACCTTCTGCAAATACATGGAAAAGGCTATTCCATGATTTGGTTTATTGAGATGAAATTTTGACCTTAAACCCTCATGAAGTACATCTTCAAGGTTAGCCTCAGCTATCATTAGTATTATTTCTTTTTTTACTTCATAGAGACCCAAAAGCTCTAATAGATGACTTTTTATTGTTCCTTTTCCTAAAAAGATTGTTCCTCCTTTTATTCCTAGTTCTTTGGCTTCTTTTAAAACCTTACTTCCCATACCAAAGCTTGTAATAACCATGAATAATATATATTCTTTTCTATTCACATTACCTTCCAATTAATTAATTCCTCCCTTCATTAAAAACACAAGATAGTTAGACCATCTATAAAAGTTCAGACAGAATATTAATCCCTTATTGATGCTTTGCGTTTATAAATCATTCCTAGTATTTGTATGGCGATTAGTGGTGTTAATGCTACTAATGCAATTACACCAAATGCATCGTTTAATACATTCGCACCTTCAATTGCTTCTGCGGCACCCTGTGCGAAAGCCAGAATAAAGGTTGCAGTCATTGGACCTGAAGCTACGCCACCTGAATCAAATGCAATACCTACAAATATTTTTGGCATATAGTGTGACATGATTATTGATATTGCAAATCCAGGTAAAAGATAATGCCATAGTTTAATTCCTGGAACCAATATTCTGAGCATTGAAAGGGCTACTGCAAATGCAACTCCAATACATAATGTGTATAGTATTACTTTTTTACTAATATGTCCACTTGTAACATCCTCAATCTGTTCATTTAATACATGTACTGCAGGCTCTGCAAAAATTACTGTAAATCCAAGAACAAACCCAATGGGTACAATGATCCAGTTATGCTCTAAGGCTGCAACTACATATCCAATGGCGCTTCCTGCTTCCATAAAACCTGCATTAACACCAGTTAAAAATAGAACTAAACCTATAAATGTATAGAACATACCTTTTAATATTCTTTTGAATCTCTTTTTAGATAATTTGAAAACTAGAATTTGAAAAAGGATAAATATTATTACTATTGGAAGTAGGGCTATTGCCACCTCTAACAGCATTTTTGGAAACTCAATTAAAAAGGGCAATAATATACTATCCTCAATTAGGTGGCTTGAAGGTAAGTTACCTGTTAATTTATCAGATTTAGATAATATACTCATTAAAAGCACTGCTAAAATAGGACCAGTTGATGCTATTCCTACCAATCCAAAGCTATCCTCCTCTAAGGATTTTCCACCCTTAGCTGATGAAATTCCCAGACCTAATGCTAATATAAAGGGAACTGTCATAGCTCCAGTCGTTGCTCCAGATGCATCAAATGCAATGCCTAAAAAGCTTGGGGAACTAAATAATGCCAGCACTAAAATTACTCCATAAAGCAGGGTTAATAGCATAGATAAAGAGATATTATATATTACTCTCATTAAGCCCGCAACAAGTAGTATACCAACCCCAATGGAAACTGCAACTAGTATTCCGATTTTTGATATCATTCCTGAAGTAACTGCACTTACCTGACCAGCAAGTATCTGTAAATCTGGCTCAGCTATTGTTACGAGGAATCCAAGTATAAATCCAAAAATTATTATGTGCCATAGCTTTTTGCTTTTTGTAAGGGATGAACCCATAAGAGAACCTAGTGGACTTATTCCTATATCAGCTCCAAATAGGAATATGGATAGTCCTATTATTATTAGAATAGCTCCAGCAATAAACCTTAGTATTAAACTTATTTCTATTGGAGCAATTGTAAAATTGAGAATCAAAACTATAATTGTGATTGGAAGCACAGATAATATTACTTCCTTAAACTTATTGATAAGTACGTTCAAATAGTATCAACATCCTTTCCTTATTAAGATTAACCTTCCCTAAAAGGAGAGCTGATATCTTTTAGGGAGGGAGAAATTGTTAAAATGCATGTTTCTATAATTCTTATAAAGACAGTGGTAATTGTAAGAATTATCTGACAATTAAACATAAAGCTATGGGAGGTATTTAGTGCTTATTTTCAAACTTGCATTCCTGAGTTAAAAAATACTAAAAATCACATATGTCTCTTATGGACAATGATTTAAATTAAAAATTGATGAGAGATTCTCATTATGATTATAGACCAATAGATACCACTATTTAGTGGCAAAAGTATGTTATTTCTGATAACTACTATTTAATAATACTATAAATATATGTTTTAAGGCAACCAAGTTTACAAAATGTTAATTTAGTAATTGGCTTTTTTGGAGGTGCCAGCTACTCAGTCATAGTTATGAAAGCCTATTTGTCATTCTGAACGCAGTGAAGAATCTTGCCTAGGAATCACAAAAGATCCTTCACTACGTTCAGGATGACAACGCCTTTGGCGTTGACTTTCATATTAAGATCCTTATAAAATTCTTCACTGGGCTAAGAATGACACCCTAGAAGCATAGGGACAGCTTTGAAGTGTTGTTAGAAAACATAAAGCTATAAATAATTATTAATATCTAGATATATGCAAAATGAATTACATTGTGGTAAAATATTATAGTTAGATATCTAATGATTAGATGACTAACTATTATGTTTTAGGGGAGGAAATAATGAAGGATAAAACATTAGATATAAGAAAAGAAACCTTGCATATGACATTTATAAGACTTAATAAAGCACATCGAAAAAGATGCCATGAGGAGTTTAACAGGGTTGGATTATCACCAGGACAACCGAAAATATTGGATTTCCTCTTGGAAAATGATGGGTGCATACAAAGAGAACTATCAGAAAACTGCAATATAGAGCCTGCTACTGTTACAAGTATACTTGCAAACATGGAAAAATCAGAGCTTATTTATAGAACTCAAAATTCTAGGGATAAAAGAGTACTTAATGTATTTCTAACAGATAAAGGAAAAGATGCACAAGGGGAAGTTGAAAGAATATTTAAATTAATAGATGAGGAGTGTTTTGAGGGCTTTTCAGAGGATGAAAAATTGCATACAATTCAAATTCTAAACAGACTTTGGGAGAACATAATTAGAGGGAGGCATGAGTAGTGTATAAGCTATTAAAGTATTTTAAAGGGGCTGCAATATTCTACGCCATTATGGCACCTATTATGATGACCATAGAGGTATCAATGGATTTAATGCAGCCTAAACTAATGTCAGATATTATAGACATTGGGATAGCAAACGGGAACACCTCATTTATACTTTCTACAGGATTAAAGATGATATTGGCAGCATTTTTAGGGTTCATAGGTGGTGCAGGATGTTCCATATTTTCATCCATTGCTTGGATGAAAATGGGAGAAAATTTAAGATAGGAGGTTTTTGATAAAATACAAACTCTATCATTTTTGGATTTAGATAAATTTAAGACATCATCTCTTATTACACGACTTACTAATGATGTAACTCAGGTTCAAAATATGGTTATGATGGGACTTAGAATTGCAGTTAGATCACCCTTAATGTGTATAGGAGGGATCATAATGGCAGCTACCCTAAGTCCGAGGCTTTCAATTGTATTTTTAGTGGCGATTCCCATAATTCTGATAGCTGTTGTAGTTATTCTAAAGAAATCCTTCCCCTTATTTATATCAGTTCAGGAGAAAATAGATGGTGTTAATACTGTAATGCGTGAGAGTATTCTTGGGGTTCGAGTTGTTAAGGTTTTCAATATTGAAGATAAGCTGAACGAGAGATTTAATGAGGCCAATGATGATTTGATGGATAAAAGCATAAGGGCACAAAATATGAATATGATTTTATGGCCAGTTGTAACTCTAGTTATGAACTTAAGTATTATTGGAGTTTTATGGTTTGGAGGTAAAATGGCTAATAGTGGGTCCGTTGAAATAGGTAAAATTATGGCCTTTATAAATTATCTATTGCAGATAATGCATTCTCTTATTATGGTCGTAATGATTGTTCTGAACTTTTCCAGGGCAAAGGCATCAGCAGATAGAATTAATCAGGTATTATCTGCACAAGTCTCTATACAGAATAATAATGACTCTGTTGAGATGAATAACTTTGACATAGAATTTAAAAATGTTTCTTTCAAATATAATGAGCACAGTGAATATGTATTAAAGAATATATCATTTGTAGCAAGGGAGGGAGAAAGTATAGGTATTATTGGAGCAACGGGATCAGGGAAAAGCTCCTTTGTAAGTTTAATTCCCAGGCTTTATGATGCCACAGAAGGGGAAGTCCTTTTAGGTGGAGTAGATGTTAAGAATGTAAAATTAAAGGCACTAAGGGATAATATAGGGGTTGTTCTTCAGGATAGTATTTTGTTTTCAGGAACTATTGAGGATAATCTGAAATTTGGAAATGATAATGCTGACATGGAATTAATAGAAGGAGCAGCCCTTGATGCCCAGGCACTTGAGTTTATAAACAGCAAGGAAGATGGATATAAAAGTATTGTAGAACAAAGAGGAAAGAATCTCTCAGGAGGACAGAAGCAGAGAATATCTATAACAAGGGCATTAATCAGAAAACCTAAGATATTGATAATGGATGACTCCTCAAGTGCACTTGATATGGCAACAGAAGCAAAGCTTCAAAATGCAATTAATAAAAGGATGAAAAATAGCACTGTAATAACAATTGCTCAAAGGATTTCAGGGGTAATGGATTCAGATAAGATTATAGTGCTTGATAGAGGTAAAATTGTGGATATTGGAAAGCATAATGAGTTGTTAAAGAGCTGTGAGATTTATCGAAGCATCGCAGTTTCACAATTAGGTGAGGAGGTGCTTCTAAATGTCTGAGCAAAAACAAATGCCCATAGTAAGGCCAGGTGGACCAGGTGGACATGGAGGGGGTCCCATGGCAAGGTTTCATAATAAGTCAGAGAAGCTTAAAAACCCTAGGTCCACTATAAAAAGGCTTTTAATGTATTTGGGAGACAAGAAAAAAATACTGGTACTGACATTCTCACTTTCCCTTATAACTACTTTAGTAAGTGTTATAGGAACAAGATTAAACGGATATACAATTGATAACTTTATTGAAAAGGGAGATATGGCTGGACTGGCAAGGATTTGCGTAATACTGATTATTATATACCTTGTAAGTGTAATATCAACATATATTCAAAATAAGCTTATGGTAAATATAGCCCAAAAAACATCTTCAGAAATAAGAAGAGATTTATATAGAAACATGCAAAGGCTTCCCTTAAATTATTTTGACACTCATCCTAGTGGTGATTTAATGAGTAGACTAACAAATGATGTTGATAATATAAACATGACACTGTCACAAAGTGTAACACAACTTTTTTCTGGGGTTATAAATATAGTTGGAATGCTTGCAGCAATGATTTTTCTTAGTCCTCTATTAACTGTAATAGGGCTATTAACAATGCCGCTTATGTTTATACTAACCAGGTTAATTGTTAATAAAACTCAACCCTTCTTTATAAAGCAGCAAAGGGAGCTTGGAAATCTTAATGGATATATAGAGGAGATTATATCAGGTCAAAAGGCAGTGCTGTTATTTTCTAAAGAAAAGCATGTTAAGGAGGAGTTTTCCAAAATAAACCATAGACTAACAATAAATTCTATATTTGCCCAGGGGTTATCTGGAATTATGGGACCTGTAAATAATTTTACAAACAACCTCACCTATTTAATTGTAGCTGTATGTGGGGGGTACTTTATACTTTCGGGAATGAGCATAACTGTCGGAATTCTGTTTACATTTATTCTTTATATGAGAAACTTTTCTCGCCCAATTAATGAAATACTTAATTTGTTTAATACGGTACAATCTGCTTTGGCTGGGGCGGAGAGGGTGTTTGAGGTTATTGATGAACCTAAGGAAGAGGATAGTATAGTCGCAAAGGATATAAGCAATATAAATGGAGAGGTCCTTTTAAAGGATGTAAACTTCTCCTATATAGAGGGAAAGCAAGTACTAAAAAATGTTACCCTTACTGCAAAAAAAGGACAGACCATAGCAATAGTTGGTCCAACAGGCTCTGGTAAAACCACCATAGTAAATTTACTAACTAAATTTTATGATATTGACAGGGGGGAAATTCTAATAGATGGAGAGAGTATAAATAATATTAAAAGAAGGAGCCTTAGAAAATCAGTATCTATGGTTTTACAGGATACTTACCTTTTTTCTGAGAAGGTTCGTGAGAATATAAGATATGGCAGATTAACAGCTACAGATGAAGAGGTAGAAGAAGCTGCAAAGCTTGCAAATGCACATATGTTCATAACCCAATTACCAGAAGGCTATGATACAATTTTATCAGATAATGGCAGTAATCTATCCCATGGACAGAGGCAGCTCCTTGCAATTGCCAGGGCCATATTGTCAAAGTCTTCAATCCTTATTCTTGATGAAGCTACTTCAGCCATAGATACTCGTACAGAAATAGCCATCCAAAGGGCAATGCTGAATCTAATGAAGGGCAAAACAACATTTGTAATAGCCCATAGACTAAGCACCATTAGAAATGCAGATGAAATTATTGCACTGAAGGATGGAGAGGTAATTGAAAGAGGTACACATGATGAGCTTATTAAGAGGAATGGTTTCTATGCTAACCTTTATAACAGCCAATTTAGAACTGGTATGGAAATATAAAAGACAGGGCAAGCCTGTCTTTTACTTATTCATGGGTAATTCTATTTCAAATGTAGTGCTTTCATTCAAAACACTTTTTACTGATATTTTGCCTCCATGTTGTTCTAGGATTGCCTTGGCTATTGAAAGTCCAAGGCCATAACCTCCGCTGTTTCTGGAGCGGGATTTATCGACTCTATAAAATCTATCAAATATTCTCCCCTGGTTCTCTTCAGAAATTCCCTTACCAGTATTGGTAATGGATAAGATAATACTGCTATAATCCCTTTTTAATGTGAGATTAATTTTCCCCTTTTGATCTGTATATTTTAATGCGTTATCTAAAAGTATCATTACCACCTGCTTAATTTGCTCCTTATTCCCATGGATAGTTAAGTTAGGTTCTATTTTATAATCTAAATTTATGTCATTTTCGAAAATTATAGCCTCCATGGTTAGTATGCTGCTTTCAACTGCATCGCTTATAACAAAATCAGAATAAATCATCTTTACATCAGAGTAATTTACCTGTGTTAAGTATAAAAGGTCATTTGTTAGCTTAGACATTCTTTCAACCTCAGATTTAATATAGTGAAGCCACTTTGACTGGGTATTTATAGAATCCTCACCATTGGACAAAAGCACATCAACATTTGTACTGATTACAGCAAGAGGTGTTTTTAACTCATGTGAGGCATCTCCTATAAATTGTGTCTGCTTATCAAATGCTTCCTTAATTGGCTGTATGGCTTTGTTTGCAAAAAATCTGCTTACAAAGAAAATTGCAACTAGTGTAATAAGTGCTACGAATGAAAAGGTATAAACAAGGTTGTTTAGAATAGCCTGTCTGGAAGTTGTGTCTAGGAAAGAAATTCTATAACCATCATGGGTTTGAGCTTTTATAAAGACCCAATGGGAATCATCCAGTTTAAAGCTTCCTTTATCTGAACTTTTGGAAAGGGATGTATTTTTTGCACTTTCATAAAAATCCTCATCCATATCGAATATAGAAATTATGTTGGTGATTGTACCCTCATTATTGGTTATTAATGTAAAAGAAACAGTACGCTCTGGAGGAATACTAAAATTATTAAAATTAGGTTTAGGATCCTTTGAAATGTCTTTTGGTCTAGGATTATATTCAGAAATTCTGCTTAATTCTAAATCAATACTTTTTTGAACGTTTTTATATGTTATTAAATATATGGTTATAAAAGAAAGTAACATTACAATTGAAATTATAATCAAATTAAGAATAAGGAATTTATTTCTAAGCTGCTTAAACAATATTTCTCCCCCTTTGCATAAATTATGTTTATAAACTAATTTCCTTCTAGAATATAACCTACACCACGGACTGTATTTATTTTCACATTAGAATTTAAAAAGGTTAGCTTCTTTCTTAAAAAAGATACATAAACCTCCACATGGTTATACTCCACATCTGAATCAAACCCCCAAAGCTTTTCTATTATTATCTCCTTAGAGGTAGTTGCATTTTTCCTAGAAATAAGTAATTCTAAAAGCTGACTTTCCTTTAATATAAGCTTCACTTCTCTGCTTCCAGCTGATAGCTTAAGTGTTGAAGGATTTAGCTCTATATCTCCAAATGTCAATGTGTTATCTATAATGACTTCCCCTTTGCGTCTAGATAGGGCTCTTATTCTCGCCAATAGTTCCTCTGTTGCAAATGGCTTTGCAAGATAATCATCTGCGCCACTATCAAGACCGGCAACCTTATCAGATATTTCTCCTTTGGCAGTAAGCAATATCACAGGCGTTGAAAGACCCTCATCTCTAATATTCTTAAGAACGCTTATACCATCCATCTTTGGAAGCATAATGTCTAATACTATCAAATCATATATATTGCTAAGTGCATTATCAAGTCCTGATTCTCCATCATAAACCGCATCAACAGTGTAGTTATTCTTTTTTAATATCTGTGTCAAGGCTTCAGCTAAATGAACTTCATCCTCTACTATCAATATACGCATTATAAAACCTCCATATTTAGTTCTCAATTGTATTATATCACAGGGAACCTTTAATAAACCTTAAATGTTAACAGATTATGAACTGTTATATTTATGACAAGAATTTAAGGTTTGTTTAAGGATAACTCAGTAAAATTAATTTCAGAAGGCAAGGAAAATGGTAAATGAAAGGAGCGCTATAAATGTCTATTGAAGTCTTTAACAGACATGAGTCGAAATATTTAATTAGTAAGAATATATATGAAGATATTCAAGAAGAACTTTTAAAGTATATGGAGCTTGACAAGTATAATATGGCACAGGAGGTTTATACCATAAGCAACATTTACTATGATACAAAGGATAATCACTTAATCAGAACTTCACTATCAAAGCCTCTATATAAGGAAAAGCTTCGCATTAGGGCCTATGGGGTTCCAGAGGAAAATGACAAAGTGTTTCTTGAAATCAAGAAAAAGGTTTGCGGCATGGTAAACAAAAGAAGAACAACCCTAAAGCTTCAAGAAGCATATGAATTTGTAGATACAGGCAAGAAACCTGAATTAAAGGAATATATGAATAGACAGGTAATAAATGAGATAGAGTATATTCTAAAAAACTATGATTTAGAGTCAAAGCTTTATCTTGCATATGATAGAATTGCAATGTTTGGGAAGGAGAACAGGGACTTAAGAATAACCTTTGATACAAACATCAGAACAAGAAGATACGACCTGAGATTGGAAAAAGGGGATTATGGAGTCAAGCTACTTAAAAATAACCAGTGGCTAATGGAAGTAAAGGCTGAAAAAAGTATTCCATTATGGTTTTCTAAGCTGCTTTCAGAATATAAAATATATAATACAAGCTTTTCAAAGTATGGCAGAGAATATGAAGAAATGCTTCAAAATGATATGGAGATGAAAGGAGATACTAATATATGGTCCAATCAATATTTAGCACAACCACAACTAGCACATCAATATCGTTAACTACTTCAGTACTAACTATACTTATATCCTTTATATTAGGTGGTCTTATTAGCTTTACCTATATGAAAACTGCAAATAAAAGCGGTTTTTCTCAAAACTTTGCTCTAACCCTTATTATTGTGCCAACAGTTATAGCCATAATAGTACTTTTAATAGGCAGTAATATTGCAAGAGCTTTTAGTTTGGCTGGAACCTTTTCATTAATTAAATTCAGAAGTGCTCCAGGGGATCCTAAGGATATTTCATATGTATTATTCTCAATGGCAGCTGGACTTGCCTGTGGAATTGGATTTTATGGATATGCAGTATTGTTCACGTTATTTTTGTGTTTGCTTATGTTTGCACTTAATATATTTAACTTTGGAAAGAAAAAAATCTCACAAAAACTGCTTAAAATAACAATACCTGAGGATTTGAACTTTGAAGGGGCTTTTGATGATATATTTGAACAATTCACAACAGGACATGAGCTTATAAAGGTAAAAACCACTGATTTGGGAAGCCTTTATCAGATTGTATATACAGTAACAATGAACAACTCCACAAGTCAAAAAGATTTTTTAGATGAATTACGCTGTAGAAATGGTAACCTTAATATTACCTTATCTATGTTGACAGATACATCTGAATACTAATTGCTGTTTGAGCAAAATAGGGACATATACTAAATGTTTTCACTCAAGATACAGGGAGCCAAGGGACGCATACTAAGTGTTTTGCAATGAATAAAACCTCCATTCACAGGCAATAATGCAAGTAACAAACTGTGAATGGAGGTTTTTTAAATATGCCACGAAAAGCAAGAGAAAAGACTCATGATTCCATATACCATATTATGGCAAGAAGTATAAGCGAGGTCGATCTATTTAAGGGTAAGGATGACAAGAAAAAATATCTTTCACTTGTTAAAAAATATCAAAAGCTCTACAAGTTCAAAGTATACGGTTACTGCTTAATGGATAATCATGTGCATATGATTATAGATGCAAATGGAGCGAATATATCAGATGTTATGCATAGCATAAACTTTTCCTACGCCTTATATTTTAATATAACCCACAAAAGACATGGCCATTTGTTTCAAGACAGGTTTAAAAGCAAGATTATAGATGATGAAAACTATCTATTTGCTCTATCTGCATATGTTCACAATAACCCAACTGATATAAGGAAATATGAGGACTGCCCTGAAAAGTATGAATTCTCAAGTCTTGCGGTATACCTTGGCTTGAGGCAGGACCCATATGAATTAGTAGAAGATGGCTTTATAATGGGTATGTTTGGTGATAACAAAAGGGTGGCAAGAGAGAATTATAGGAAATTAGTATATATGTGCAATGATGAAAAGATTATTGAGGATATTGAATTTGTTGATGAGCCAACGGATTATAGAAGCGAGAGAAGGATACTCATAAGAAATATTAACGCAGATGAAATAATTAAATTTATAATGGCAAAAATGGGTGTAACTAAAATGAAACTTCGCAGTAAGAATTCCAAAGATGTTGTAGAAGCAAAGGCTCTTCTTGTATTTATGATGGGGAATATAACTCAGGGGAGAGTATCCATGTTAAGCAGCATTGGTATAAGGCTTATGGATGAAGAACGTTATGGTGGAATAGTCGAAGAATTCTTAAATAGCTATGCATCTTAGGAATAAGATGTTGCTGATAAGCTTGGATTAAGATACTGAAAGTGCTGGTTAGGACAATTTAAAAAATGTTTATGAGGAAACCTTATTTCTTTTAGATAAAAAATGGACAAGCAGAGCTTGATAGATAATAAAATTATAAAAAGGCAGTGAATAATTATTATTTTAGGTTTAAAAATTTTTAAATTAACAGAAATTATAATAGTAAAATAGTGTTTTATACTATAAAATACACTTAGTAACCGTCACAAGGTGCAAGGTGTACATTATGAAACATACTAAGAAAACATAGGAGGGGTAAAACATGTCACAATTACTTAAACCACTTGAAGTAGGTAACTTAAAATTAAAAAACCGTCTAGTAATGCCTCCAATGGCTACATCAAAGGCTGAATCAGATGGAAAGATAAGTCATGAAATATTGGATTATTATAGAGAAAAATCTCAGGGAGGATATATATCCCTAATTATAATCGAGCATAGCTTTATTAGACAGGATGGAAAGGCTAGTAACCAGCAGCTTTCTGTAGCAGAGGATAGTGTGGTGGAAGGACTAAAGGAACTTGCAAACATTATTCATGGCAATGGATCTAAGGCAGTAATGCAAATTAACCATGCAGGAAGTGCAACAAGTAGTGAAGTTACAGGAAGTGAACCAGTTGGACCCTCAGCTGTCCCCAATCCACGTAGAGGTAATGTTCCACATGAACTTTCTATTGATGAGATTAAGGATATAGTTAATGCATTTAGGGATGCTGCTATACGTGTAAAGGAAGCAGGCTTTGATGGGGTAGAAATCCACTCTGCTCATGGGTATCTTCTAAATCAATTTTTCTCTCCACTTTCAAATAAGAGAGAGGATGAATATGGTGGGAATGTGTTTAAGCGCATCAGAATACATCTTGAAGTGATTAAAGCAGTACGTGAAGTAGTTGGTGAGGAATTTCCCATTCTTTTAAGATTAGGTGCTTCAGATTATATGGATGGTGGAAGTACTATTGAGGATAGCAAAGGGGCTGTTAAGGAATTTGAAAAAGCAGGAGTAAATATTATTGATATATCTGGAGGTTTCTGTGGTTATACAGTGCCAGGTTTAGCTGGTCAAGGCTACTTTGCACAGCTTACTCAGGCTATTAAGCAGGTTGTTAATATACCTGTTATATTAACCGGTGGGATAACAGAAATCCATGCTGCAGAGGAGTTGCTGGTTGAAGTAAAGGCAGATCTTATAGGGGTAGGAAGAGCAATCCTTAAGGACTCGAATTGGGTAAAAAAGGCTGTAGAAGCTTTAAAGTAAATCAATTGCAGTTCTATTTATTGATTTAGATGACTTTAAGAAGTAAATGACAACCTAGATTATCAAAGTGGGTATGCTCTAGGCTAGGTAATAAAAGGTGTCAGAATCATAAGTTCCATAAATAGCTTATGATTCTAGCACCTTTTTATTTACATGTCAGTTTTATCAGGATGCTTGTTTGTTCTAACACGGGCAGCAGCGGCAATTTCAGCAGGATTTCTATCCTTATAACCATTTTTTGCATTTCTGCTATCTCTACTGTTATCAATCATACTCTGGTTTTTTGAAGCTTCAGGATCGAAATCTTTATTTTTATCCATTGAAACACCTCCTGCATTTATGTTTCTCAATTTTCATTAGAATATTCAAATAACCCATTCTGGTTTATCACCTTTTAGTATTTACTTTGTTATGCTAAAATTTATATATGTCAAATATAAAATAACTAATATGGTGATTTATGCGGAAAGGTTGATATTATGCCTCAGATCAAATATAAAGATAAATTTTTTGAATATGAAA
>JARDZI010000246.1 GCA_029240935.1 Clostridiales bacterium | reverse complement strand
TCCAATTGCTGCAAAGCATGGTGCACAAAGTAGATTGAAAATTAGGAAGGAATAGGCTGAAAGCTGAGTAAATGAAGCTCTAAGGCTTGCCCATATTTCCGTTCCATTTTCAGCTACCTCCTCAAATCCATAAAGGATTCCAAAGGTTCCAACAACATTTTCCTTTGCAACTAAGCCTGTAATTGTTGCAACTGCTGCCTTCCAGTTTCCCCATCCAAGAGGTTTAAACAATGGTGCAATTACCCCTCCTAAGGCTGCAAGTATGGAATCAGAAGCATCTACCATTTTCATTGACCAGCTAAAGGAGCTTAGGAACCATACAATCCCACTTGCAAGAAAAATAATAGTTCCTGCTTTTTTTATAAAGGATTTTCCTCTGTCCCACATGTGTATAAGCACACCCTTTGCTCCTGGAACATGGTAAGGAGGAAGCTCCATAACAAATGGTGCAGGGTCACCTGAAAAGCTTTTGGTTTTCTTCAATATAATACCTGAAAAAATAATCGCTGCAATTCCAACAAAATAAGCAGATGGTGCAACTAATATAGAACCTGGGAATAGGGCGCCTGCAACTAAAGCGATAATTGGCAGCTTTGCAGAGCAGGGAATAAATGTAGTTGTAATAATTGTCATTTTTCGATCACGATCATTTTCTATGGTACGGGATGCCATAATTCCTGGAACTCCACAACCTGTACCTATTAAAATTGGAATAAAGGATTTCCCGGACAACCCAAATTTACGGAAAATACGGTCCATTATAAATGCAATACGAGCCATGTAACCACAGTCTTCAAGTATGGCAAGGAAAAAGAATAATACGAGCATTTGAGGAAGAAATCCTAGGACAGCACCAACTCCGCCAATAATTCCATCAACAATCAAAGATGTTAACCAAGCCGCACTACCTACAGACACTAGAAATCCCTCTACAGCAGGTGGAATAATTTGTCCAAACAATACGTCATTTACCCAATCAGTTGCTAAGGTTCCAACACTGGATACTGAAACATAATATACAAGAAACATAACCACAGCAAAAATCGGAAGTGCTAAAAATCGGTTTGTAACTATCATATCAATTTTGTCAGAGGTTGTTACCTTAGTATTGTTACTCCTGTGTACACATTCCTTTACTATTTCACCAATATAGTTGTAACGCTCATTTGTAATAATACTTTCACTGTCATCATCCATTTGGTTTTCACAGTCTGTAATGACTCCCTCAACCTTTTCCCATATCTCACCGGAAAGGTTAATCTGTTCAATTACTTTTTCATCACGCTCAAAAACCTTAATAGCGAGCCAATGTAAGTTGTTGCTATTTACTTCAGTTCTAATTATTCCTTCTATTTCTAATAGTGCACTCTCAATGTTTTTAGAGAAAGTATGCTTTGGAAGAGGCTTTGAATTATTCTTCTCCAGTTCCAGTGCTTTTTCAGCAGCCTCAATACATCCCTCTCCTTTTAGTGCTGAAGCTTCAATAATCTCACAGCCAAGTCCTTTACTTAGTTTCTTAATATCAATTTTATCCCCATTCTTATGTATAATGTCCATCATATTCAATGCTATAACAACTGGAATCCCCATTTCTGTAAGCTGTGTTGTAAGATAGAGATTTCTTTCAATATTTGTGCTGTCAATAATATTGATAATAGCATCTGGCTTTTCATTTATAAGATAATTTCTAGAGACTACTTCCTCTAGGGTGTAGGGTGAAAGTGAATATATACCAGGAAGGTCTATTATTTTAACATCCTTGTGCCCCTTCAACTTTCCTTCCTTTTTTTCGACTGTCACACCAGGCCAGTTGCCAACATACTGAGAGCTTCCAGTTAGGCTATTAAACATGGTTGTTTTCCCGCTGTTAGGATTACCAGCAAGTGCAATTTTTATCTCCATAAAACACTCCTCCTTAAATTGAGTTAGCTTAGACTAACTCCTTCTTTTAAAATATGCAGTCCCCAAAGACTGCCAGCTCATTTACTCTACTTCTATCATTTCTGCATCTGCTCGACGCAGGCTTAGCTCATAGTTACGAACATTTATTTCTAATGGATCTCCAAGAGGTGCAACCTTACGAATAAAAATCTCCACTCCCTTTGTTATACCCATATCCATAATCCTGCGCTTAACCGCTCCTTCTCCATGAAGTTTAACAACGGTTACCTTTTCACCACACTTCACTGCCCTTAATGTTTTCATTTTACCCCTCCTAAACAATAATTCTGTTAACCATACTCTTATCTAAAGCCACACGGGTATCCTTGATATTCAAAATCATATTCCCAGATATCTCAGAAATAACTGTGACACTTTCTCCCTCAACAAATCCAAGTCTCGCCAAGAATTTACGAGTTTCATCCTTACCTGTAATCCTTTTTATATAATTTGTTTCTCCAGTCTTTACCATAGTAAGTGGCATATTAACTCCTCCTTGTTATAGTTAGCCTCAACTAACCTTACTGCTTAAAAAAACAGTTAGCCTTGACTAACTTGTTTCTATATTGACTTTATCACCATTATCTCCCCCTGTCAATAGGTAATTTAAAATTTACTTGATATATTTTTTACTCTTTGATAGCATATAGTTAAAAAGACAAATGAGGTGCCAAAATTGAAAATTCAAGAATCAGCTGAGAATTATCTTGAAACCATTTTGGTTTTGCAGAAGCTTAATGGTCAAGTTCGTTCAATAGATATTGCAAATGAATTAAATTTTACAAAGCCCAGTGTTTCTAACGCTATGAAGCATTTTCGTGAAAATGGATATATCACAGTTGATAAAAAAGGATATATTACTTTAACAGAGAGCGGACAAGAGATTGCTAGCAGTGTATATAAAAGACATCTGACATTAACAAAATATCTAGTAGCCCTAGGTGTAAATGAGGAAACAGCCAGGGAAGATGCCTGCCGTATTGAGCATGTTATAAGTCAGGAGAGTTTCGATAAATTAGAAATGCATTGTAAAAACTATATAAAGGATGATTCTATTGATTAGTAATTAGCAGCCATAGGGTTAAGGTTTTACCAACCCATATGGCTGCTGATTTATATTAGGCTTAAGCTGTTGGTTTTATGGCATAATCCTAAACCTGTCTCTTGTGAATAATGTTGCTTCCCTCACATTATGCAAACCTATTAACTGGGCTGTTAATCTTTCAAGTCCTATGGCTAGCCCACCATGAGGAGGCATGCCATATTTGAATACTTCCAGATAGTTGTTAAAGCTTTCTGGATTCATTCCCCGTGATGCAATGCTGCTTTTTAGCTGTTCGTAATTGTGTATTCTCTGTCCACCTGTTGTAATCTCAAGGCCTCGGAATATAAGGTCAAAGCTGTGGGTTAGTCCTTCCTCTGCAGGCATTGTGTACATTGGGCGTTTTGACTGTGGATAATGTGTTAGGAATATAAATTCTGAGCCAAATGCTTCCTTTGCATACTGGCAGATAAGCTTTTCGCCCTCTGGGTCAATGTCCCTCTCAAGATCGGTTTTGTTATACTTTTCCCTCAATATCTGTATAGCATCAGGTAGCCTCATTGATGGTATTTCACCAATTATTTCAGGAATATTTACATTTAAAAGCTTTAATTCCTCCATACATTCCTCTTTTATATGGCTAAAGATATATTTAAGCATTTCTGTTTCAAGCTTCATAATATCTTTTTCATCCTGGATAAATCCCATTTCAAGGTCAAGACTTACAAACTCGTTTACATGCCTTTGTGTATCATGACTTTCTGCCCTATAAACATGACCTGTCTCAAACACTCTTTCATAACCTGCTCCAACCATCATCTGCTTGTAGAACTGTGGACTCTGTGCAAGGTATGCTTTTTTATCAAAGTATTTTACTTCAAATAGCTCTGTACCTCCCTCTGTCCCCTCTGCTACGATCTTAGGAGTGAATATTTCTGTAAAGCCCTGACCTTTTAAGTATTCACTAAAACCCTGGGCAAGTGCTGCTTGTACTTTAAATACTGCATTAACGCTTGGGTTTCGTAAGCTTAGCACTCTGTTATTAAGTACTGTATCTAAGTTAGCCTCTATAATATCCTTGTTTATCTCTATTGGCAGGTCATCCTTTACCTCAGAAATAATGACTAATTCTTTTATTAATACTTCCATACCCTTTTCAACGCTCTCGTTTTTACACACCTCTCCAGTAATCTCAACAACACTTTCAAGCTTTATACCCTTAATATTAATTTCCTTAGTATTTACAACACATTGTACAAGTCCACTTCTGTCCCTTAGTATAACAAATGCTATTTTCCCTAAGTTTCTTACTCTATGAAGCCACCCTTGAAGGACAACTGTCTCGCCTATTTTGTTCTTAAGTTCACATATTAATGTTCTCATAAAATACCTCCTAATATTTTTAAAGTTTATATCTAAAATCTGGCCAGATTTTATTTGCATAAAAAAGTATAAAAAAAACGCCCCCTAAAAGGGACGAATTTATCGTGGTACCACCCTAATTAACCATACATCTGGCCAACAATAGACTACACCATAAAAATATATAAAAAACTCCCACTCCAAATAGGAGTGAGAGTATTATTCCCACGGTGCCATCCTTATTAAACCGGATAAATGGTTCACTTATGTCCCTGTAACGGGGGAATCCGTTTTGCCCTAGCAACAAATGTGTTCAGGCAATCTACTCCGGGATGTCATTCGATATATGTCCTCTTCTCAGGCTTTCACCCTCCCTGATTCGCTGCAAGAGTTCAAACATTTACTCTTCCCATCATTGACTTTAATCTTGTTTTTATTATATGTATTATATTCTCCAATAATTCTTTTGTCAATTATAATTTTACATATTCCTCTCGCAATATCCCCATTACATATTCGTCATAATATTTTCCATCCCTGAATATCTCCTGGCGAAGTGTTCCTTCAAGCTTAAAGCCGCTCTTTTTGTAGCTTTTTACAGCTCTTTCATTAAATGAATAGACATTTAACTTTACCTTGTTAATATTCATCTGGTTAAATATAAATCCAATTAAGGTATTCATTGCATCTGTTCCATAGCCCTTGCTTAAATAATCCTTGTCTCCTATGAATATTCCTACAGTTGCAACACTGTTCTTCCAATCCAAATTGTTTATTCCACATCCACCTATATACTTACCCTCCTCTAGGGTTTCAATTGCAAAATTATAGGTGTCCTTAAATGCACTTTGATTTTGAAACCACTTTTCTTCCTCCTCCAGTGTTAGAGGATATGGTATTCCAGGCATTAAAAGTTTTTTTATCTCCTCATCGTTTATATACTTCCAGGCATAAACTACGTCCTCTTTATTATATGCCCTAAGCCTAACCTTTTTTCCACAATACATTTTAATGATCCCCCTCCCAAAATAATCTAATACCCCTTAGCTAAGTCAACC
>JARDZI010000245.1 GCA_029240935.1 Clostridiales bacterium | reverse complement strand
ACAGAGAAAATATATGGTATTCCTACTGGTAAGGTAGATGAGTTCAGAGCCATTGGTGTTGGTGGTTTATTCTTAAGTAAGCTGCCTAGAGCAATAATTGTTAGTATGGGTACTGGAACTGCATTTGTTATGGCAGACAGAACTACTGTACAGCATATGGGTGGAACTGGGGTTGGAGGCGGAACTCTTCTAGGTTTATCCTACAAAATGCTGAATGTGAGAAATTTTGAAGATTTAATTGAAACCGCTAATGGAGGTAATTTAGCTCATATAGACCTTTCAATTGGAGATATAACACAGGATATATTAACAGACCTTCCATCTGATATTACAGCCTCCAACTTTGGAAAAATAAGCGATCTTGCGACGAAATCTGATACTGCACTCGGAATTATAAACCTTGTATTCCAAACTATTGGAATGCTTTCAATATTTGCAACTAGAATACACAAAATAGATGATATAATATTGACTGGAAACCTTGTTAATGTACCCCAATCCAATGGAATATTTAATATTTTATCTAAGTTACATGGTGTAAATTTTCATATTCCCAATAAAGCAGAATATGCCACAGCTGCAGGGGCTGCCATATGTTATGCAAGGGGTATAGATTTTAAAGAAATTTAAAATCTAGTGCCAGGCAGGTGACAAGTGACAAGTTGAAAATTCCAATTTTCAACTTGTCACTTGTCACCTGCCTGGCACTAATACTTAATCCCTCAATTGGTCTAAATCTGGATGCTCGTCGAAGATTAATTTTTCACCATTATTGATCATAATAAACGGAATCCCTACTATTCCCATTTTTTTAACTTCATCAAACTCCGGTCTTGTATCTCTAAGCTTTAGATAGGTTTTAAGGTTAAACAGGCTCTCTGTAATATCCATATATACAAACTTAACACCATTTGATGAAAGAAACTCTTTCATTGGTTCACAGCTTGGTCAGTGCTTACTTCCAAAAACAACTATTCTTTTCATTTGAATCACTCCTCATTATAATAAATATGGTTTCCCTCTTATTCTTATTATAATGAATTATTATTATAAAGAAAGCAAAATAGTAATAAAACCTAAATTATGACAAATTATCATTTTTTTCTTGTTATATAAAGTATCTTCAAATATAATTTTAGAATTAAATAGGAACTCCCCATTAATATTAAAAATATTCAATATTTACCTTTTTCCCAAGATTTAATAGCTGCTCTTTCATATCATTCACCAGCTTTAACTTCATACCAAAATCTACTGGAAAATCCGGGTTTTGGTGTGCAGGGTTTATTGCTCGTCCAACTAAAAAATCAATAGAAGTGCTTTCCTCAACTAATAACTTTGTTAATCTTGAGGCTCCATCATGTTTATCTAAATCAATTTGATCATCTAGACTATTATTTAATGATATGTATTTCTTTACATATTCTAATGCTTTTGACATAGTTAATACTCCCTCTGTTGTCAAATCAATTCCTTCAATTTTCGCAGTCGGAGGTACTGATGGATCTATATAATCAAAGTTTGTGATAATTTCTTTCCCAATAACCTTGCTTACTATTTGGGAGGTTGTACCTCCACAAACCACCTTTTTCCCCTCTTTATTCATAAATCTATTTATTACATAGCTATCCATTTCTTTGTTCATAGGAGGACCAACCATTACACTTACCCTTTGACTATTTCTGATTTTAACAGTAACTATTGTAGTATCATCCCCAGGTTTGTTTGCATATAGACTATTACATGCAGACAATAGAACTTTTGAAACGTTTTTAGAGGACATATTACTAGTGTATACTCTCTCTATATAATCCTTAACATTTTCCCACTTCCACCCAAGATTAAGGCACTGTCCTACTCCTGCGTGTATTGCACCATCACTCATCATAATAATGACATCCTCAGGTGACACAAAAAATCTACACTCTTTAATTAGCTTTCCATCTATTACTCTATGCTCTTTTTGCAAATCAAAATATTTACCATTCCTCAGGGTTATTACTGCAGGATTATCAAACTCAACAAGGTAACACTCTCCTGTTTCAAACACTTGAAGTATTGAAAAGGTTGAGTATGCAATCTGCCTCTCCTTACATATTGGTAGGGTATTTATTATAGTTTCAACTGCCTCTTCAATTCCAGCTCCCATAGAGAGCATTGTGCCTATTATCTTGCTAGTTAATGTTGCCAGTATGTTTGCTTTTACTCCGCTTCCAAGACCATCTGCAAGTACAACAATTATAGAATCCTCACATCTTAAAACTTCTACCTTATCCCCACATAACTCTTCCTTGTACTTGTTTAGGCTTAAATAATTTGCATCAATAAAAATATTCATATATTTCACCTGTTTCTGCTATATTAATTGATAAGAAATACTACTAGCTACAACTAAATACTAATACATTGTTATATTTATGTCAATGTATGTTATAAGGCTCATTGATTATTTGTTTGTTAAAAAACTGCTTTAGTGTGAGCATTACACCTTGATAATTTTTAACCATATAGTAAAATTTATACTATAGGGAGTGAAGCTTTATGAGAAAGAGGAAATTCCAGTTAAGCCTATTAGCATTGTTATTTATAACGTCTATTTGTATTTCTCCATTCCTACAGTCACGGCTTCCAATAGGGTGGATTTTTGATGGAAAAGCAGATAGATATGGTTCAAAATATGAATTGTTGTTTTTAATGCCGCTTATTGCGTCAATGTTGTATAGCATGAGCATACCATTCGAAAAAAACCTGGTTAAAAAATCCCAAAGAAGTAAAAACTTTATTGAATTCATGCAAATTTATTTAATATTTATCCTAGGTTCAATACACATATACTCTATTTTAAATGCACTTAACTATTCTATAAGCATTTATTCCATCCTATCCTTGCCAACTTCAATTGCTTATTTTTATGCAGGTTATTCAATCAGATATATAGAATTAAGTAAGTTACCAAATGTAAAAATCAAATTGCTCCTGTCAAGTGACGAGGTTTTGCACAGGGTCAGCATGCTGAGTTCAAATTTACTTTATGCCTGTGGAGTTTTCATGATATTAGGATTCAGGCTTCCTGAATTATTTTACTTTCTTCTTATAGTGCCTTTAATACTAAGCACAATTATATTAATAATTTATTCCTATTTTCTTTATAAAAAATCCAAAAATCATAGCAATATGTAAATCTCAACCTAAGCATTGTGTTATAATGTCAATATACATTTTTTTAGCAAAGGAGCTATACTTTTATGGACAAATTACTATTCGGAATATCTGGTCTTCCAATCGGGGATGGAAAGCAGAAGTTTACTTATAAATCCGGAATAACCTACTTAAAATCCATAGGGCTTGATTCAATGGAGTTTCCATTTGTCAGGTCAGTAAATGTTACAGATAAAAACAAAGGGGAAATACTAAGAGAAAAGGAAGCAACAAACCTTTATCTATCAGCACATGGCTCATATTTTATAAATCTAAATGCAGATGATTATGAAAAGCAGGATCAATCAATGGAAAGAATATTAAAGGGTGCACATGCACTAAAGCTGGTTGGTGGTAGAAGCCTTGTTTTTCATGCTGGCTACTACCTTGACGATTCCAAGGAAGAAACATATGAAACGATAAAAGAAAATTTATTGAAGCTTCCTGACATAGGAGTTCAATACAGGCTTGAAACCACTGGAAAAGCAACACAGTTTGGAACACTTGAGGAGCTGGTGTCACTTTCCCGGGAAATACGTACCTGTAATGTATGTATAGATTTTTCCCATATACATGCAAGGAGTAATGGAATACTTAAAAACTATGATGACTTTGCTAAACTATTAAAAATAGTTGAGGACGGTCTTGGAAGAGAAGGAATTGAGGATATTCATATTCACCTTTCAGGTATTAACTATGGTCTAAAAGGCGAAAAAAATCATCTTCCCTTTGAGGAAAGTGATTTTAATTACAAGGCTTGTCTTCAGGCACTTAAGGACTTTGGGGCAAAGGGTTGTATAGTTTGTGAAAGCCCTATTCTAGAAAGGGATGCACTTTTATTAAAGGAAACCTATTATAGCTTATAAAAGCATAGATAGAGAAAGCTCCTTAGTTTATACCTAAGGAGCTTTCTCTATCTATGCTTTTCAATACTAATCCAATTAATAATGATAGACCACATAGAACAGCAAATATTCTATACAATTGAAATACACTAATCCTTTGGAGAAGAAACCCTCCTCCAATATTTCCAATAAAGCCACCAATTCCCCCTGTAATTGCAGCAAATGCAGTCAATGCAGTGGTTCTGGTCTCAGCTGGTACTATACTGATTACATATTGTAATGTAGCTGTAAGATATAGTGGGAAAGTAATTCCCTGAAGCAGTTGAGCTGCTAAAACTGCCTGGTAGCTCGTACACAATGAATTTATAAAAAATCTTAATATGTATAATGCTATTCCTATAAGATAAATATTTATTACACCATATTTATTTATTATCCTGCTCTCAAAGAAAAAGCCTGGTAATTCACTCATTGCTACAATAAACCAGAGCATTCCAATATTTGCAACATCTCCACCTGTCTCCTTCACCAGCACTGCCACATAGTTTCCATTTGAACCAAATGCAGCATTAGCTATCAATGCAGAAATACAAATAAGTATAAAACGTTTATTTTTAACAATCTTAACTATATCACTTATATTAATAGAACTACCTGTTCTTCTATTCTTTCCATTAATATTATTAAGCATTGCCAATCCTGCTACTATAAAAATGCTATATGCCAGAAAGGGAATATTAATACTAGTAAACTTAATTACAATTCCTAATATCAATGCAGTTAATGCATATCCTATTGAACCCATAAGTCTAGTTCTTCCATATTGAATATCACTATGAACCTCTATCAAATCATAAGTATTTGCATCAAATACAGAAATTATGGAGCTTTGGAAGAACATAAATCCTATAATTGCTATTAAAATTGAATAAAAGCCCTTTGAAATAATAAATCCAAAGGCTAATATTCCACTTATGGTCATTGTTATTATCAATGTTGTTTTCTTACTTGCATATTTATCCGTAACAATCCCCCAAAAAGGTTGGGCTAAAACACCTACTAGTGAATATATTGCAAACAAAATACCCATTTGTGAATAGGAGAGTCCTCTATCAAGAAAATATGGAGTTAGAAAGGGAGAAAAACAAGCAAGAGAACCAAACACTATCAAATATAAAACATTTAATTTAATCTTCAATTTATTAATTTTCATCACCTCGCTGCACAATTAGAATAATTATTTATTGTAGTTAGTTGATTATATCATTTATATAAATTTTTTTCATTTAGTATATAAAAAAAGCCTATTTTTAGGCTCTTTCTATATCAGTTAATTACAAAACATTTTAAATTGATTAAACTCCATATTATAACAGTATCCAA
>JARDZI010000244.1 GCA_029240935.1 Clostridiales bacterium | reverse complement strand
GCCATTTCAATGCCTGACAATGCAGTCATGTGAACTGGGCCACCTCTAAAGAAATATCTATATAAGCACTGCCAAATGTCCTCAATTTCCATAGGATCTCTTCCTATAATTAAATTACTTGTTTCCTGAATGCAATTAACTACTGTTTCTGTTCGAGTTCCTGAGACGCATTCTCCCCATCCTGAAATTCCTTCATCGGTCATAACTTTAACAAAAATCCATCTTGGTTTTACTTTATATACCTTTACACCTGTGATTTTCATTCTGATTTACCTCCTTCTAAAATAAGATTTGGTGGTGTTACACCATGCTTAACAGCTAAAACATTATTAACTGCTGTAGAACCCATTCTAAAATTAGAATCGTATGTTGTTCCTGCTACATGGGGTGTCATTATTACATTTGGGAAATCAAAATATGGTTGCCATGCTGGTGGTTCAAAATCATATACATCCATTGCATAACCAAGCAGTGTACCATCTTGTAGGGCTTTAGTTAATGCATCTGGATCAATACATTTACTTCGTGCAGTATTTACCAAAATCGTATCTTTCTTCATCATCTTAAATTGCTCTTCGCCTAATATATGATATGTCCCCTCATTTAATGGAACATGTAAGCTAATAAAATCTGATTGGGATAATAGCTCCGGCAAGCTGACATATTCTGTACCCATTACCTTTGCTTCATCACGTTCTAAGATATCGTACCCTAAAATCCTCATTGAGAAGCCTGTAGCACGTTTCACAGTTGCTAGACCTATGTTTCCAATCCCAATAACTCCAATTGTTTTATTATATAGGCTAGTACCTGGGTGTTTAATCCATTCTTTATTTTTTGTTTCTCTAACTGTCCTGTAATAATCCCTTGCAAGCATCAGAAGAAATCCCATTGCACAATCTGCAACCTCTTCTTTATTTGTTCCAGGGGCATTTGTTACAATTATCCCCATCTCATGTGCTTTATCCTTGTCAATTGCATCTACTCCAACACCATGCTTTGCTATGATTCTCATGTTTTTGAAATGCTCTATGACATCACCTGGAACTTTGTCATTCCCAACAATCAATGCATCTGCATCAGAAGCATAGGATATTAATTCTTCCTTTGTAAAGGGTCTTCCAAAAGGATTCAAAATAACCTCACAGCCTTCATCCTCTAATCTTTTTACTGTACCTTTGTGAAATCTACCAAAGGTAACAGCTGTTGCGACTACCTTCCATTTCTTTTCCATATAAATTTCCTTTCCTTATATCTTTTAATCTATTTTTAATTGTTAAGCTATTCACCTATAATCAGTTTAAGCTTTTCTATTACTTGAGAAGCTGATTCAGCTTCATATATACTTTTTAAAATTTCTCCGTTAGAAAATATAGTCATAAGTCTACTTAGTGTTTCTAATTGATGTTCAGGATTTTGCAATGCCAGCATAAATATCAATGATGCTTCCACCTCATTTGTATCACTGCCCATTTCTTTAAAAACAATTGGATTTTTTAGTTTTGCAATCACTATAGCAGGAATATTAACATGCTTTGCATCTGTATGTGGTATTGCTACCTTAACTCCTTCTGTATTTAATCCAGTTGGAAATATTTCTTCTCTATCTAATATTCCTTTTGTATAGGAGTCTTTTGCATATCCCTTTTCAATTAGTATTTCTGATAGACCTATTAGAAGCTCGTCTCTATTTTTCACTTCATAATTTAAAAAAACTAGATCCTCATGCAAAAATGATACTGTTTCATTCATAGTGCTCCTCCTTTCTTTCGTCATCTATCATATATATTGCAATTCTCATGCCAACCTAGTGCATAGGTTCAAAGCTCCAATGTTTGTTCAATTTAAAAAACAAAATATTATCTATTATGAAATTTATACAGTAGTGCATAAATTAATTTTCTTTAGTGCATAACTGCTATGCTACAGGAGTAAGAACAAAAATCGGGAGATTTAAATAGTGCCAGGCACGTGACCAGTGTCAACTTGAAATTTGGTATTTTCAACTTGTCACTTGTCATGTGCCTGGCACTATACCCTCTATACACTATCCCCCGGCAGTTGGGGAGAGTATCATTACCTCATCCCCATCCTTCAATTGAGTCTTGAACATTTTAAGATTTCTTATATCAACACTGTTAACAAAAACAAGTGAGTTTTTTAGTGTACTTAGCTTTATATTTTCATATTTATTACTTATTAGCTTTAATGCTTCATCAACAGAATAAGCCTTTATTTCTATAAAACTCACATCAATTAGAGTTCTAATAAACCCGAAAAATCTTACTCTTATCATTTTATTATCCCCAGTAGGCCTATTCTCTTTAAGGTTTTTTCCTCTGGTACTCCATTTTCATTCCAGCCCCTTGCTCTGTAGTATTTCTTCTTTAATTCATCCAGAGGAACCCTTGTCCTGTCATCTCCTGGATCTTGAAGCTCATGGGTGAGGCGCTTTGGAAGGCTGTCCTTTTCTGGAACTAGTCCTCTTTTTATATTAAACATTCTTTCTAGGTTGTAGCCCCTCTCACCTATTATCCTTAACCTTCCAAAATCCATTTTCATTCCTGTTGTGATTTTAAGAGATTTAATATGGGGAATTAATGGAATATTTATTGGAAGCCCCCCCTCCCTGGATTTATTTATCAGATTTAATGACATTTCTATCATTTTCGAGGTTAGCAGCCTGTTAGCAAGTCTCGTGATCCTGCTATTAGGTTTCCTAACAAGCATTCCTGGAATCATTGCATATAGTGTAAATAGACAATTACCACTTGCAGATATCGCTTCCATTAGATTTTGTGTAAGAACATTTAGCTCTGCCTTACCCTTTGTTGTATATGGGTTTATTGCAAGGCCGAGCCCCTCAAACAAAACCATGTATCCTGCATTTAGATGACAGCCTCCCCTGTTTGATACTGCATAGCCTAAACCCTGTCCCACAGCAGCTCTTGGCTCATATGCAGATAGCTCCATACCCTTAGAGTGAATAGCGAATTCAGATCCTCCAAATTTCTCAGATAGGAATTTTGTTCCTTCTGCAAGAAATTTACCAATACCCCGACCATATGCAATGTCTTGAAAAATCTCTGATAGGTTATCTATTTTCCCAAATTCAAGTCCATTGTCCCAAAGGCCCTTTTCATTTAGCTCCATTGCAAAGGAAATTGAACCTGCAGTGCTTATGGTATCCATACCTAGTTCATCAAGCTCATAGTTCCATTTTAATATTGCTTCAAGGTTGTTGTTTTCTATATTTGGCCCAAGTAATCCTAGGGTTTCAAGCTCTGGTCCCTTTACTTTTTTCCCGTTTATCTCAACCTGTCTTCCACACTGAATAGGACAGGTTATACAGCCCTTGTTTCTAATTAAATATTTTTCTGCAAGGGTTTCTCCTGAGATCATTTCAAAATCCTTATACTGTCCAGCTTTAAAATTCCTTGTTGCAAGCATTTTTCTGCTTTGCATCAATGTTATTAGACCTGCAGTTCCATACTTTGGAAGCTGCACCCCTGTTAATGGGTTAGCTTTTATTTTCATTATCCATTTTTTATTAATTTCCTTAGACAATTCTGGGTTTTTGCTCCCTGGCTTTTTTGTTCCATTAACCACAATTCCCTTTAAGTTTTTATAACCCATTACTGCCCCAATTCCACCTCTGCCTGCTGCACGTTCATCACTAAAAATTCCTGCATACTTAACAAGATTCTCTCCAGCAGGACCAATAACAAGCTTACCTCTATTACCTCCAAGTATCTCCTGTGTCTCTCCAGTGGTTTTCCCCCAAAGTGAATCTGCATCATTAAATGTTATATTATCATCCATAATCTCAATATAGATCCTTTTATCCGACTTCCCAGCTATAATTAGTGCATCATATCCAGCTTTCTTTAGGAATAACCCAAAGCCTCCTCCACAGTTTGAGGAGGTAATAAATCCTGTTAAGGGTGATATGGATGATATATTAAATCTACTCGAGGAAGGTGCACCAGTTCCAGTAAAGGGTCCTGTTGAAATGACTATCATGTTTTCATTTGACAATGGCTCTACCTCAGGGCCTAAATTGTCATAAAGAATTTTAGCAGCCATTATTTTTCCACCAAGATATAGCTCCCTATCCCTGTCAGTCCATGGGTAATCAGTTATCTCTTTGCTTGTTAAGTCTATTTTTAATACTCGTCCCATGTATCCACCATATTTTGAATCCAAAACTTCACCCCCTAATTAATATTAATAAGCCTTTTCCAGTATATCAAGCACATCTTCATACCCAACCTCAACTGGATTTGCTAATGCTGCTCCATCATTAATTGCAGTTTTTGCAATTTTTGAAAAATCCTCCTTTTTAACTCCAACATCCCTGAGTTTTATTGGAAGACCACATATATTATTAAGCTTTTTTTCCATTTCCATTATAACATTTATGCAAGCTTTTGCCCTTTCAGACTTAGGAGTAGATAAATAAATCTCTGGGCCACCAACTGCCAATAAAAGTTCTGAATAGTATTCTCCTACCTTATCCATATTATATTCCATTCCATATGGCAATAGTATTGTCATTGCATCTCCATGTGGTACATGACATACTCCACCTAATGCATGTCCAATTGCATGAACTACTCCTACCATTGAATTAGAAAAAGCAATTCCTGCCATTAGTGAGGCATTTGCCATGGCAAGACGTTTATTCTCATCATTTCCATTCTCCACAACAGGAATCAAGTTTTCTCTTATAAGATTTATGGCTGATAATGCATATGCATCACTTAATGGATTCTTTTGTATGCAGCTGTACGCCTCTAATGCATGAACAAGTGCATCCATACCAGTGGAGGCTGTTAGCTTTGCTGGAAGCGACAGTGTCATTCTTGGATCTAAAACTGCCACATCAGGGAGCATATTATATGATATAAACTCCATTTTTATATTTCTGTCTGGATCCGCTATTACTGCAACAAGTGTAACCTCAGAGCCTGTTCCAGCAGTACTTGGAACAACAATAAAGGGGTTCATTTTCCCTGTGATTACTTCTAGCCCCATATACTCCATAATATCACTTGACCCCTTTGAGACAAGTATATTTACTCCCTTGGCAGTATCAATTACAGAACCTCCACCAATTGCTATTATTGAATCGCAGCCCTTTTCCCTGTATTCCTTTGCAATTTCATTTACTACCTTTACAGATGAATCTGCAGGTATTTTAGAATAAACCAATGGGACCTCTATATTACCTTCCTCTAATGCATCCTCCAGGATTTTAACTTGTCCGTACTTGATTAATACCTCATCAGTAAGAATAATTGGTCTGTTTACCTCAAGATTCTTAAGCTCAAAGGGTATGTTTTCAAGTGCATTTTTCCCTGAGAGTATTTTAACTGAGTTTTTGAATTCATAATATGATGGAATCATACTAATTCCCCCTTTACTAATGGATTCCCAA